>JAEOTN010000214.1 GCA_016839865.1 Promethearchaeota archaeon
ACCAGAAACACAGATACAGCAGCAATTTTGCAGTTTATTACTCAAATTCCTCATTTTTCTGGGTACAAAGTTGCCATAATCGGAGAAAGCATGGGAGGAGTTAGTGCTGCATATGTCATGAATACGATGCCTAAATCTGTACAAAAGTGTATTATAATTTCTACTCCCTCCATATTTAATCAGACGTTTCCGAAACGTACATTTCCTTTCTCACGTAAATGGTGGCAAAAATTAAGCTATCGAATACGTGGAATCAATCCATTTCCGATCGAAGAGGAAAACATCAAACTCTCACCCTATTTTCAATTTAAAGAAATGAAAGGAAACTATTCAGATGCAGAATGGAATACGTATGCCGAAAACACATTCTTGCTTATTCATTCAAAAACCGATAAGCTAATATCCATAGCAATGTGTTATGAAAATCTTTCAATGCTTGAATTAAGTGAAAAAAATACTGTATTTTTCGAATCGGGTAATCATAATCAGATAAAAAATGAATTGGGGATAATATCCGCAATTGATGAGTTTATTGGTAAAAAATAAGAGACGTTTTTATTCCTTTCCAGGAGGGCAACCATATTCTTTCCGAATCCTACAGCCAGGTTTTGTACTAGGTCCTCCACATGGTTCGCATTCTAAATCTCGAAGCATATCAAGAACTTGATCCCCGGACCGTTCCGTTGTGTCATCTTTTAGTTCTTCCGCACTAAATATTTCATTCTCATCTTCTTCTTCTTCTTCTTCCTCGTCATCATCATCTAGAACGAGATCTTCATCTTCCTTATTCGATTTTTTCAACTTTCTATCACCATAAAGTTAGTGTGATATTATTTCTTTCTTAGAAAAATAAAAGCGTTTCCAAAATAGAGACTTCATTCGTTCATGATCGAGGTAAAGTAGAACCAGCGTAATTTTTCACAATCGGGATCTTTAAAGGACCCAAATTTGGGATTATCATCCAATGAATCTGCAATTTTCTGTGCATCTTCTAAATATTCCTTAAAAAGTTCTTTCTTACGAGGTTTTACTTCTTCAAAACAATCTTTAAGATCCATCGAAAGAACTGATTCCACCGTAGGAATTATCTCATGTTCATCAGGAGTGAATTCTTTATGAAACCATTCTCCTGAATCACAGTTAAACATGTAAATAGGTATGAATTTGTATCCATTTGTGGCGACAAAATCAACCGCATCACAAATAAATTGAAGTTCCGATTCGGAAAACAGATAATGAAAATTTAAACGTGTCCATCCCGGTTTTAGTCCAAGTTTTCCCTTCTTCACAAGAGCACGAAATTCTTCTGACCTTTCGATTTCAATATCCAATAATCGATGTCCGTATGGTCCTGCACACATGCATCCTGCACGACTTTGTATCCCAAATAAATCATTTAGTAGCTTTGTAAAGAGCTTGGGATGCAAGAATTTATCGTCATGAACGGTAAGGAAGGAGATAATGGAAATTCGATCATAGGGATTATTGGAGCCTAAGAGAAAGATGTTAAGGTTTTTCCGTAAGTGTTTAATCGCTCTGAAAGTATATTTTTGCTCAAGTTCTTCAATTTCTCGAATACCAACTGCGTTTTTTATATCAATAGCAAGTGCGGCTTTGATAATTTGAAGGATTCCAGGAGTTCCGGCTTTTTCTCGGGTTTCAACATCTTCTATAAAATCAACGGCTACTGAACTTACATAGTCTACTGTTCCACCAGCAGCACATGTAGGTTCAATGCTTGTATCATAAAGATCCTTTCTTATTATTAACACTCCTGAAGAACCCGGACCTCCAACAAATTTATGTGGGGATAAGTAGATTGCATCAAAATAGGATTTCTCATCTTTATTCATATCAATCTCTACATACGGTGCACTTGCTGCAAAATCAAATCCGGCGATTCCTCCATGTTTATGCATAATTCGTGCAATTTTATAAACGGGTGAAACCAACCCTGTAACATTAGATGCTGCTGAGAACGATCCAATTTTCATACGATTCTTATACTTCGGATCTGAGACCTTTTTTTCCAGATCTTCCAAATCATAATACCCTGCACTATCAAGATCAATTTCGACGACATCAACAAAAGCTTGTCTCCACTGGATATCATTACTGTGGTGCTCATAGGGTCCAATAAACACTACAGGACGATCGGATTCAAGTTTGTTATAGATAGATAGAAATTGACCTTTCTGTTGCGGGGATAATTGTTTGTTGTTGTTCAGAAGATTTTCAATGCGTGTTTTCGTAGCGGGTGGTAATCTAACACCAAGAATCTCTTGAAATCGAGTTATTGCGCCAGTTGTTCCTGTTCCTGCTGCGATAATATAACAATTTTTTTCCGCATTAAATGCCTTCTTTATTGTTTCCTCAGCTTGATGCAACAAATCTGTCATATGGCGTCCGGTTAAATCATCTTCTGTATGAGTATTGGCATACTCCCTTTGAATCTTAATCAAGTATTTCTCAATAAATTTTACCGATCGACCTGAAGCAGTGTAATCTGCATAAGTTAAAAGGCGTTGACCGAAAGGAGTTTTGAAGAAAAAATCCCGTCCGATGATTTCCTTTCGTAATTGATCAAAACTGAGGAGTGGCATATTGCAATCTATTTTTAGCTATTTATGATGAAAAATCTTGCTAATATTATTTCTATATAAAAAAAAGAATATGTTGTTTATGATTTGTTTTTCCAAAGTAGGTGCTCAATCAAAATACATTCGCGATTTTGAGTTTGATTACCTGATCAAATGTAAGGTCTGTAAACCCTTTCTCTTTCAGCATATCGATAAAGCTTGGAGTGATATGATGAACACAAGAAGTAATTACTTGTTCTACAGTGATTTCTGGGAAAAATTCTTGCATTCTTTTAATATGGACAATCTCTGCTCCATGTACCGCTAAAGCAATGAGGTGCTTCATATCAAACTGGATACCAATTTGTTTAAGATTCTGGATAAAATCAATCGATAAACCATGGATTCCAAACTGAATAATATCTCTTAGATTAAGATCCGGAAGATTTAATCCCTGAATTTCTTTTAGAAAGGAGGAATCGATACCATGAATTTTCAAATCAATCAGATCATCAAGATTCTTGAGAGAAAATCCCAATTCTTGCACTGAACGAAGGAAACTTGGACTTACTCCATGCATGCACATTTTTCGGAACTTATTCGCACTTAGTTCGGTAATTCCTAAGTCATGATATTGCTTCAATCGTTCAGGAGTACATCCCGCAATCGCAAAACTGACATATCGATTTAAGGATAGATCATTAAATCCCAATTCTTGAAATTTCTTGATATACTCAGGCGTTACTCCGTGAATTTCCATTTTAGTAAGATCATGAAGCTCAATATCTACAAATCCCAGTTGTTTTAGGTCATTTAATGTTTCCAACGAGACTCCATGTATGCGTAATTTCTTAATATCGTCGAATTCAGCATCAGGAAACCCAGCTTCTCTAACATTTTTGACAAATTCGGGAGTTATATTGTGGATTCCGGTTTTAATTAAATCCGAAGTGGATAGGTTGATTCCCAATTCTTGAAAGGCTTTGATATTTTGCGGTTTTATATTATGTATCCGCATTTTCACCAATTTGTTTGGAGAAACGTCTAAGTCAAAGTTTTTAATCTCCTGGATAAATTCTGGAGACACATCATGTATTCGAAATTTGACGAGCTGAGTAGGTGACAATTTATACCCTAACTCTTGGAGTTCTTTAACGAACGATTCATCTACTCCATGAATTCTAAACTTAATCAACATCTCGAATTCTATGTCTGAATATCCTAAATTGTGGATCTTTCGAATAAAATCGGGGCGCAAATGGTGAATAATTGCCTTTGCCAATATATCATCGGGTAAATTTTTATACCCCAAACCAGCAAGATCTTGAACATACTCAGGTTTCACATGTTTGACAATCAGTTCTTTCACAAGGGATAACGTGATTTCTGATTGCTCCATGGCTTTAATCTCTGCATAAAAATCTGCAGTAACAAATTCGCTTACATCTTGGATTAACTTATCTAAAGAGTGAAAATGTTGGTCTCCAAGATATTCTCTATCAAGCACCCGTAGGGCTTTTTCTGCGTCTTCCGGTGAAATTTCACCTGAAGCTACCTTTTGTAAAATACGTATTCTATCTTCTTCCATTTTTTACTCACTTCCGATTAACCACCCTTATGAGATGACACTGCCATCTTGTTTTGTTAAGTTTGATGATGGAGGAGTAAATTGGTATCCACGATCTTCCTTAACGAATGATTAATCTAACCATATTTACGCATTTTTTTCATTAAAACTCTTTGATTTCGTACATTTATCTTTGATGATTTTCATAGTGTTGAATAATAAAACTCGATTTTAGAGGTACAATAGATGAGTTATGATGAATATGAGTCTTCTTTCCCGTTAGCATCATTAACTTACATATTTGAGAGAAGATATTCCTTATCATAAAAAGTAATTTTAGTAAGAAGCAAATGACATTAAGGATTTAGTAATACAAACAAATGGATCTCTGTTATATACAGTTCCGACTAATTATATCAAAGGAACATCTAGAGTTTATCAAAAATCATCAAAATTTTTAGCAAGATTTTAGATCAAATGTATACATTGTAACATAGTAACATACAAATAATGTCTCTGAGACGGACTTGTATATTTATTTACTTGACGTGACATCAGATGAAGGTATGTCTTTGAACAAGACATACATTGTATACAAAATATGTTTTGGTATTACATTGCACTACTTTTGGATTTTATTCAAATGTCTAATTGATTAAATCGGTGATCAGATGATCTTAAATTAGCATACTCACATGATCATATTAGGGTTAAGTGTTTTCAACCCGACATCTTACCTCATATTTATTATCGCATTATTAAAAAACTCACATTAAAAAGTAGGTTTAAAGCAAATGGAAGTACAAAACGAATATCGAAATCCTATTATCGAAACCGATGGAACTCGTACGGTTATTGTCCAAAGCGAGAACGCTGAAGGGCTTGCCGCAGCTCTAAAGAGCAAAACTAGGCGAGAAATCATCAAGATTTTACGGAAAGAAGCTTTGGATGTCAGTCGCTTAGCGAAAAGATTGAACCAAACCGAAGCTAATATCAGTGCCCAAATCCAACAATTACAAAAAGTTGGCCTAGTAAAAAGCAGATACGAGCCTGGGGATCACGGCGTTAGAAAAATCTGCGAAGTTCACATCGATAGGATTATCATTGAATTAGATTAAACTTTTAACACAAATGTCTATTCTTAACCAAGAATAGAACTATTAGTTCACAAAAGACCCATTTGCAGATAATTTTTTCCCCATCTTTTTTTTATTATTGTAATATGATTTTTTCCTGACAAAAGATTACTTTGGAGATGCTTTTTTTCCTATAAATATTCTATTCAGGTATGTAATTTATTCTAATCGTCCTAACAACCATCTTGATAATCGTCTTAATGAGCTAGATAAAAAATTAGTCCCTTTTATAAACTTATACTTCATTCATTATTTATTTAAGAAGCCTGATTGTATGTCAATGTATTCATTCATTACAAATCGCTATTATGTATATATTGTATTATTCTGGTGGGAAAAATGCCATATTCAAAACTAGAGAAAGAAAACAGCAGTATATTGACTATTCGAATTCCCGATTCATTAAAAAAAAGACTTCAATATTTGGCTAATGAGAGACATATAAAAATTTCAGAGGTGGCCAAAAGGTACTTATATCTTTCTGATATTTTCTCAATCACAGATCAGTACACAAAAATTGATTCAGATGGTTCAAATCTCATATTATATCCCGATAAATTGATAAATGAGGTGTTCAACTTAATATCTCATATACCTAGTAAGGATAGGTTTCGAACTAGGTTAGAATTGGGTGACAATTTGGGCGGATACATCAATAACATAACGTATAATATGGGAATTCATAAAAACGACTATTATTCTATCTTCAAACTTATTGAAAAACTCGGTTGGTTCAAAATTGCTTATAAAAAAGTAACGGATGATACTTCAATAATCTTGATACCTAAGGCTTATGGCGAGAAATCTCTCGTATATTCGTTAGTTTATCGAATTATTATGCGAAAAAAATTCCCGGATGAATGGACAGAGGAATTAATCAATCATACATTGCCTCATACGCAATCTAAGTTAAGTAGAGATCAGAATCGAGAAAATGAAGAGTTTGAGCAAAAATATGAGCAATTTGTCTTTAAACCATTAGAACCTGACTTAGAGCAAGAAAAACTAGATCATTACTACTTTGAGGAATTAAAAATTCAAACACCTGAGTTCTAAATCCAAATCAAAACGCTTTTTTCTTACTTAATCCACATAAAGATAAGAATGTCTACCTTAGACAATAAAAACCGCTTAGAACGGTCTGCTGGGATTTTGTTACATCCTACATCTCTTTGGACTCCATATGGTATCGGAGATTTCGGTCCAAGTGCTTTTGAATTCATTAAATTTCTAAAACGAGCAGGACAGTCCTTTTGGCAGATGTTACCTCTCGGTCCAACAGGCTATCTAGATTCTCCTTATCAGTGTATTTCAGCGTTTGCCGGTAATCCTTTGCTCATATCTCCAGATGAACTTATCAATTTAAATTTATTAACAAAGAAAGAGGCTATCAATTGCTTAGAAGATAAAAATAAAAGAATAAAATGGACTTTATCAGAAAAAGTTGATTATGCAAATGTTCGAACGTCAAAATATCGAATGCTCAAAATAGCTTACGAAAACCTATTTAAAACAAAGGAAGATGAAGAGATCGACTGGTTAGAAGAAGAATTTTCAGCATTTTGTGTGATTCAAAGATACTGGTTAGATGACTTTGTCCTGTATTTTTCTCTTAAACAAGCACATAATTTACGATCCTGGGTGGATTGGAAAGAACCCTATCGAAATCGGGATGAAGATGCTATTGAAAAATGGATTGAAGACCATGAGGAAGAAATTCATTTTCTTAAATTCGTTCAATGGATATTTCAGAAACAATGGAATAGATTCCTTAACTATGCCCATGAAAATGGTATCCAAATCATCGGAGATATGCCAATCTTCGTAGCACATGATTCTTCTGACGTATGGGTGCACAGAGACTTATTTACTCTCAATGATGATGGTTCCATAAAATATCAAGCTGGAGTTCCTCCAGATTATTTCTCTAAAACTGGTCAGCTATGGGGAAATCCACTTTACGATTGGAAAATTCTTAAAAAAAAACATTATTCTTGGTGGATAAATCGTTTTAAACGATATAAGGAGTTAGCAGATTGGATTCGGGTCGATCATTTTCGAGGGTTCGAAGCCTATTGGCGAGTAGATGGGGATGCTCCTAATGCGATTAAAGGGGAGTGGATAAAGGGTCCTGGAGTATATCTCTTTAATGCTGTTCATAAAAAACTCGGTACTTTACAGATTCTTGCTGAAAATCTTGGTATTATAACTCCAGAAGTCGAAAAACTCAGGTTGAAATATAATTTTCCCGGTATGTATGTTATGCAATTTGGTTTTACAGGTGATACTACAAGCCCCAATTTACCTTTTAATTACCTTCCTCTAAACTTTGGCTACACAGGAACTCATGATAACAACACTACTCTTGGATGGTGGGAAAATGACGCAACAAAAGGAGAAAAGAAATATTTTTCCACATATTTAAATCGTGGAATGGGGGATATCAGCAAAGAATTCATCCAAATACTATATAAATCGGTTGTAATTGTAGCTATGGTTCCTTTGCAAGATGTGCTAGTTCAATCTGCTAAGTATCGGATGAATACTCCTAGTATTCCAGACGGAAATTGGATGTATCGAGTCCCTTCATTGGGTTTGGATGAGAATAAAGCCAAATGGTTAAAATTCTTAGCAGAAACCTATGGAAGACTCTGAAATCTTAATTTTCTTTTAGTCCTTTTACTTTTTCAATCAGTTCGTTAATATTTATATAGTAAAAGATCTTCGGTGTCGGCGTAACACTATTGTCTTGTATCGTTATGAAGCCGAGTCGGTTCAAGTCCTCTAAATCTTTGCTGATATCTTTTTTATTTCTTAATTCCCGAATTTTAGTGGGAGTAATCACCGTGTCTTTACTAATATAGACAACTAAAATCGTGAAAAGTGTAGCAGAAAGACGTGGGGATAAAGATTTGAAATGACCACTGAATTCATTTTCCATTTTATCTTGGAATCCGATAAACCAATGAGAGTTCATTGGATTGAATTTCACAGAAAGTCCCAAGGAAAATAGTGATGAATTTAATCCTTGAAGTAAATTCCAGAATTTATAATCTGCATTTCTATCAGTTAAACCCAATTTTGCACATAATTCTGCTTTAGTAGCGCCAATAGTCGTACTATCTTTATTTCTGGAGAGGAGATACATTAAAATTTCTGCTTCATTCATGTAATTCGTTCCTCCTTATATTTTTGTAACTCATTGGTCTTTTTATTGTATAAAAGTATCTTTCTTTGGATTAAATATAAGCAAAATATGAAATTAGCGTTTTTTGTCTCTTCGTCAGGAGTTTCTGATAACAATTGTGATAATTGAATCGGCAGTTTTGTCATTAAGTACTGTTTAAATTTCTGTAATTCCTCTTCAAAATGAACATCATCTAGTAAATGGTTAAATTGTTCGATATCTGGTGCGTCTTCAACTAAATCCGTTAATTCTGGAAATTCTATAGAGTCCCACATATTATTTTTTGTGGTTAATCTAGTAAAAGATGCTATAAGGGATTCCAGATTTATGTCTTCAACAATATAAGGAGGTCTATATAAGGAATTCATCAAATTTTCAAGTGAATCTTCAGTATTCAGTTTTAATTTCTCCTCGAATTTCTCCATTCCTCCTATTTCAGAAATATACGATCGAATATCTTCAATTTTTCGCTGAAATAAATCTGCAGAATTTTCGAACTCGGTGACAATATTCCGTAGGTTCTTCGTGTTTACAATAGTTTGAATAGAATGGAAAATTGGAACGAAATCAATATTTTGTACAGAGATTTTTCCTGATTTAATTCCCTTTTTCAGACCATTTAGATAGGTTTCCACATCCCCTAACGATTCCAATTTGGGTAAAGTTTGTGAAATCAAATCGTCTTTCTCATTCATAATTGAATTACCGTCGAAACTTCCTCTGAACCATTTTTAGCTATTCCTAAGACGCTATCTGCAAGATTCATCAGTGAATTAGACGCATTAGGGGTAATCATAATGAATTGAACTCCATCCGAAGTAACATCCTTAATCAATTTAGATACACTTTCGGTGTTACTCTTATCTAAAAACATCTGAGCTTCATCGAAAACACACAAGGGAGATGGGTGGAGATTTTGTAACGTCAACATAAGGGATATTGCGAATAATGTTTGTTCTCCCCCACTTAGTGAGGATAAACGTCGGGATGTATCATCATATTGAACAAAAATATCTACTCCCAGCTGCTCAAATTCCCCTGATAATTTCATCAATCCTTTACGACGAATGCCAATCTTGTCAAATCTTGTATTGATATTTTGCTGGATTGTCTCGAGATGACCACCAAATAGTGTAAAGTATTCTTCTTGAAGGGAATTTACGGAGGTTTGTGCTTCTTGAACTTCAGTTTCGAGTTCCGTTTTCTTCTGAGTTGTACGGGTTATTTCCTCCTCAAGCTCTAGTTTACGTTCGAGGATTTGATCTGTAACATCATAATATTCACGTAACTTCTCATAGATAACTCTGAGGTCATTCTCAACCTCTTCAATACTGCGTTCTTGGTAATTATCCCCTAATTCTGAAATCTCAATTGATATATTCTCTACTTTTTTCTTCTTCTCATAGATTTGAGCGTTGGTGTACTCGATTTTGATTTGAATTCTCTCAATCGCCTGAATAATTGAATTTAATCCATTTTGTTCAGTTTGAATTACTTCCTGGATGTTCACGTTATTTTCGCTTAGAGCCAGCTGCTTCTTATTAATTGATTCAATTGAATCTCGCAATTTTTCTATTTCGTTGATTGCTTCTAGAATTCGAGAACTTCCCTTTTTTAATTCATCTTCATGTTTTTTGAGCTTTCTTGTACTGTCTTCAAAATCGGTTGCATATTTATCGATCTTTAACGTTATGAGATTCTCTTCTTTTGCCTTGCTCGTGAGTTTGTTATTCATTTGTTCCATTCGTTTATCGATTTCAGTAAATTTGTCCTGAAATTCATTGATAAATTCATCAATTTCTTCCAAATTTTCTGGAAATTTCTTTTGCACTTGATTTATCTCATTTTGGATGGAATTAAGTTCAATTTGAATCGAATTCCGTTCATCGGTTAACTTACCCTTGGATACCAGTAAACTATCTTTTTTATTTATGGTAATGGTCATTTTTTTGTAATTAAACGTGATTGTGCTGATCTTTTGTAAACGTTCATCCAGCTTAGCTAGTGCTCTTTCTAACTTATTGTTTTGTTCATAATATTCATCAATTTTCCGTCTTTTTTCCATTAACTCGTTTTGTAGTCTTTTCATTTCACGTCTTTGTTCGACTGGACTGGAATACGTTTTTCGAGATTCAGATGCTCTTGATTCCAATGCATAGTCATAAGAACGAATGACAGTTCCGTCTAAGGACACAACTCTCCCACGATGATTATTTTGATTGATAAAATCATAGCCAATACTTCTATCCTTGACTAGTACTGTATTCCGGCAAATTGAGACAATCACTTTTTTAACAGAGTCATGATGGGATACTGGTTGGATAAAATCTGCCAAATATCCGAATACACCCTCTTCCTTGGTGATTTTTCGATAACTTTTAATCTCTTTTTCTAATGGTTGATATACATTGCATCGAGCTCCAGTTCGTTTAATCAGTTCTTGAACTAAGAGAAATTCTTGTTTATTTGATGCTATAAATGAGTTTAACACATATTTACTTAGAATAGAGTCCACTGCAGGAGCTATATCAGGATTGAAGTCAATATAATCAATAATACGACCAATAACATTCAGATTACGGGTATTAATTTCTTTCTCCAAATTGATGATATTCTGAGTTTTCGGCATTTCTTTCATCAAACCAGAACTTTTTAGCTCTTCAATTTGCTTTTCTAATCCACGATTTTCTTTTTCTAATAGAGAAGTGTTGCGAGAGAGTTTTTCCAGTGCATGATTGATTTTCTGTTTTTTCTTATGTAGTGAATCCTTGGAGTTTTTCTGGGGATCCTTTAGAAACCACTTATCTTTTTCCAATTCCTGCCTTAAATAGCGAATTTCATTCATCGCACTTTTAATATCTCTATCTATTGCTTCAATCTGAAGAGAATTATCTTTGAGCTGCAAATCCACATTGTTTTTTGTGTCTTTGAGTTGCCTGTATTTCTCCATCTCATTCTGATATCTCTTTTTAGTCTTTTGATGGGATTCAAATTCCTCCAATAATGATTTTCGTTGATCATGTAATATTGAAAGCTCAAATTGATATTTCTCAAGTTCAGAGGTACAAATCTTTAAGTCTTCCGCAAATCTTTTCTTCTCTGCTTTTAGTAGTTTGATTTTACTTTTTGTCCGAAGAATTTTATCTGCAAGATTATCCTTATTTGTTTGATATTTGTCAATCTCCAAATCCAGATTTTTCTCTTTAACTTTCTCATCAAGTAGGTGTTGAGTTAGGGAGGTAATTTTTTCATTATTTTCTTTAATTGTGCTTTCTAGTTGCTCAATAGTTATTGTGACCTTTTCTTCATCTTTCTTCAAATTCTTGGTGTTTTCATTCAAAGTTGAAATTTCAGTTTGGATTTGTAAAATTTCCTGTTGGATTTTTGCTCGATTTAACCATGTCCTCTCTTTTTCTAAACGATTACGCTCCTTTTCGAGTTCATGTTTTTCATTTAATCGGATGATTTGAGGTGCTAAAATGCTTAATTCATATTTTGCGGCTTTATCCATTAAATCTAAACTGCTTATTTGAGATTCCAGTTTATTTATGGTGCTCTTGTTTGATAATATCTCCCCTCGTAATGGATATAGACCTAATCCTCTCTCTAGATAATCACAGATTTCTTTTTTCTCCATATTTTTAATGCTAGTAATGTTTCCTTGTGAAACAAATGCAAAGACGTTATCAGGATTAATACCAAATCCCAGTAATAGAGTTTGTACTGTGTTTACAGAGCATTTTTTTAATTTTGAATCTGTTCCATTCTGTAATTGGTAAAATGGAGCTTGTCCTTTTAAGATAGTTCTACGAATCTTAATCAATTTCTTCTTATCACGTAAATGTATCTCACTATACCCGCCTTTTTGCCCAATACGAATAAAATCCGACCATACTTTTGCCCGTCCATCTTTCTCATTAGATCCTAAAGCAAACTTAACTCCCTGAAAAATTGTTGATTTTCCTGCTCCATTCGGTCCTGTGATTACTGTAAATCCCTTGTGGAAAGGAACATCATCAACCTTGAAAGAGTTGAAATTGTTTAAAATAATACGCTCTAGCACTGGTCGAGAAGCCATGATGGTCACCTTTCAGTTAGTTTTTGAATTCGATCCATAGTTTTTTTTGCGTTAGTAAGCTTCAATAATGCCCGATTTGGTGGATCTTTAAGAACAAAAGCGTAATTTGATAGAATTTTCCTATCAATTTCATCGAGCTTTTTACCCTGATCAATTTTCTCGATAATTAGACTTAATTCTTCGAATTTCGTTACTGCAGCATATTGATACAGCTGTGATGAGGTAAAACTATTCAATTCTGTCAACCCTAATCCCTCTAAAGATTTATTCATTGGGATTACTGGGGATTTTGGTGTTTGCTGAATATTTGTTTGACTTAAATCTTGTTTCTTTAAGTTTAATGGGATATCAAGATCTGCATACGAATTATAGAGACTAATAGGACGAATTTGATTATTATTGATTAAATTTGAAAAGATTTCTGCTGTAAGAGGAATTTTGTTGATAGTTGAAGATTTTGTACCATCTGTTCCGTTTTGACTTTCTAAATTCGATTTAAAATCATCATAATTAAGTAATTTCCATTGAATATATGCTGCATCAACCAGTCTTTTTAGGTCTTGAATATTCCAATGATCTTCAGTTAAGTCCGCTAAATGAGTAATATCAACTGTATGTATACTTAGTTCTTCAAGCATTTTTTCAAAAGCTTCAATACGCTGGATTTTTGTAGGAAAAGGGATTGTAAATTGAAAATCAATATTTTCCATTAATTCTTGAGGGAGATTTTCGCTAATCACACGCAGTATACAGAAATAATCCT
>JAEOTN010000215.1 GCA_016839865.1 Promethearchaeota archaeon
AATATTCAGGGCAAGATCTGAGGTATCATTGTCATACAGGAAATTGTGAATCTCAAGATCAATTTTGATTTCCGTTGGTGCAACTAACGTTCCATTGATGGTCGCAAATTCGCCCACCGCATAAATTTGGCATGTGAAAACATCATCACTTGTAGTGATTTGAATCATATGAACCATTGTATTTTCTTGATTGATATCGGTTGAATAGTCAATCGCTTTGAAATCATTGAGAGCGACTGTCTTGATTAAGACATCTGAAGACGCATTGTAGACTCCATCCAAATCGATATCTACATATTCTATGAGTTCATAAAGGTTCACTTTGAATTCCATGTCCGCTTCTACTGCCTCTGTTTCATTTTTGTATTCCAATTTGATTTCAACGCCATCTTCTGATATCACTGCTATTTTGAATTCGTTTTTCTCCTCTTCTGATTTTAATTCGGATTCAATAGTCGCTTCTTTCTCTGTTGCTTCAATTTTGATCTCTCTCTCATTGACTTCCTCATGTTCGTCATTTATTCCTTGTACGAGCAAATTCGACGTGAAAGTCAAGCAGAGAAGGAAAATCATCAACATTGGTGTAATGAGATTAGTTTTTTTCATCTTAAGTTTGGTTGGTTGTTGTAACATCTTGATATAATACCTTTGTGACGAGTTCTGTGCTTAGATTCTTCGGATCGACTAATTTATAGTTTGACTTACAATTCACTAGAAATGACTGATTTCACCTTTTTCTGAACTTCGAGAGAATTCTAGGAAAAGGTGTCATCTCTTCTATTTTCCTAGAGACAAGTTGTTCTGGTAAAATACTAAAAAAATAAGTAAAGAATGACCAAATTCCAATATTGTAGCAATAATACGCCTACAATTATCTTCTCCACCGATTTCATTCCGTTTTTTTGTAGAACATGAACATAGTAAGTAAGGCTAAAAGATTGAAAGAATAAAGTGAAAGAAATCCCAATAAATGGATAAATGGGCTCAAATGTCATCAAAATTGGGAAGACACTGAACATCACTAAAATAAGAACAGCAATAGTTTGGGGAAACAGAATATTTGCTGCTAATGGAATTTTTTTGATAAATCTCCTACTCATAATTGCTAAATATCCATACAACATTACAATGTTTATGAAAGTAAATGTAAAACTGTAGAAGACTGGTATTAAGGGTTGATCTAGAGTGATAACAAAATAACCAATTAAACAGGACTGATAACTAAAACCTAACCAGATTAGACCGCAAATAATGAAGAAAAGTTGTATGAAGACAGTAAGTAAGGGAAAGGAATCAAAAATATTAGAAAAGACGTTGTAGTAGCGAAGCCAGTGTTCGATTTGACTTTCTTTAATTGGAGGGAAAGTTTTTTTCAAAAAATCTATAGCTTGAATTCCTTTGGGAGTAATTTCATAAGTCCTTTCCTCTGATTGTTTAACGAGGTTTGCTTCTTCTAGTAGACGAATATGATGATAGAAAACGCCTGTAGTGAGTTTTAACACCCTAGTAAGTTCGGAGTAGCCAGCCCAACCGAGATCGAAAAGCTCTAGGAGGATTTTCCTTCTAATATCATGATTAAGGGCTTTAAGTATGTGGTTGTCTAAATCGAATGATTCAGATTGATCCACTTAACATCACTCTAGATCCTGTTAATATCTTACATTTTAAATATTATGTACATATGGAAAATGAAACTGACTTAAATTGGATAATTTTCTGTCCATATAACTCGTGAGATGGCTGAGTCAAGGGTTTAAGCAAAATCATAGGATATAAGAAGTCATAGAAATTATCCATAAATCAAGAAACTTAGATATAGATTTTGGAGAGGACTAATGACTAGCAGTTATCACTTGATTTCTTCTATGAGAGAGTATTTGAATTGCTAGCTGTTTGAAAGCTTCTGTAATATTCTCTCCTGTTTTTGCACTTGTTGGAAAATAGGGAACACTAAATCGAAAGTCTTGCCATGTCAATGTTGTTAATCTCTCAGCAATAGTTTCTAATTCTTGATCCGTAATACAATCCCCTCTTTCTGCTCGAAGATCTATTTTATTTCCCAAGATTACGAATGGTATTGGTCCCCTACCATTATTTCTCCAAAGCTCATTTATCCACTCATTGAGATTTATCACGGATTCTTGATTACTGACATCACAAACTACAAATGCTGCTTTAGCTCCGCTATAATATAATGTTCGTACAACAGAGAACCTAGGTTGTCCTGCAAGATCCCAGATCTGAAATTTGACCTTTTTAGCGCCGATTTTTTCCTCTTTAGCTGCAAAATCTGCCCCGATTGTACCTAAATACTGACCTGAATAACCGTGACCTAAATATCGTTCTCGAATAGCAGTCTTGCCAACAGCACCGTCACCAATTAGTACAACCTTCACGTTTATGGAGCTATCTTCCCGAAATTGACTTTTCAGAAGAACTTGTAGCCAATCAAAATACCTTTTATTCTCAAAATCTCATTAATCTAGGTCGCATTGGCTCATACATTTACTATTTAACTCATTCAAGAGCTTCCCAAATACCTAAAATTTGGAGTAAAAATGTTGCTGATCTTCCTTGCCATCAATCATCTAAATATGTCCATATACCTCTCCGAATGCGGTTATTATTAGACCTAAATAAAATCACATTCACAGAAAACGACATTAGACTTGCTTACAACTCATTTGAAATTCAAAAACTCCTTAACAAAGGAATAATCAAACACAATAAAAAACAAAAAAGCTATAAAATCCTAAATCTCAAAAAAATGGTTTCATTCACACATAACAATATTTACAACCGAGCATACATGATCTTTGGCATAGAGAAACCCACTAATCACACAAAACCTTTTCCCATTTACCACAAACGAAATTACTGCGGAAAACCGTATGCTTTTGAAATTTTAACATCAAAAGGAGCTAAAAGTTATGAATACAACTGTAAAATGCTCATTAACTTTATTGTTGGTGAAAACAAACAAGAAAATAAACGAATCTTACAAACTGACCTTCATATCAATCCTAATTCACACAATCTTCTTAATATCGAATTATTAAAAGTAAATATCCAAGAAATAGAAAAAGATGATTTTATCGTCAAAGAATTATTAAAAGGATTATTTACAATTAAAGAATTAGCTTATTTCTCACGAAACGCCTCAATAACTATTGAAGATATGTTTAAAAAAGAAGAACTAACCTATTTAAGAAAAGCCACCTATCTCTTTTTCACTCACGCAATCCTAGAAGATTCAATAATCGAAAATTCCCAAACAAAAATCGGAACAATCTCTTTAACAGGTCAAATGATACCCAAAAACGTCAATCCTCAAGATTTATTCGCTTACGTTAATACAGCAATTGTTAGAAAACATGAGGCTTGGATTCAACCACTTGATAAAAAAGACGCTTTACGCGTACAAGCAAAAGAAATTACCGTACTTCCCCATAGAGCTTCACATGGAGTAAGTGTGAACCATTGGAAAAAAGGAATTACTTTTTCACTTTACACAAAAGACAGACATTGGTACAAATCCAAAATATCTAGAACTGCCCGATCAAGAAATTTTGAAATTACTCCTCAATTAAGCGAACAAATAATGAATGAAACATGGGAAGAAAATACTATTAGATTTGAAATAACTTTACGAGGCTTTAAAGCCATTCACTGCAAAGAATATCATGAAACCCTACAAGATTTAGCACAATTTTTCTTTCAATTAGATGAAATCTTTCTCAAACATAAAAATTCAATAAAATCTTTCAAACGAACCCTTAAAGAAATTATAAAAATTATTCCAAATCCTTTATTTTCTACTAATATCACCACTGACTTAGAAAAAATTACTTCTGCAACAGGAAAACTTATAGAAACTTATGTTGATTCTTCTGGTTATCTACACAAACAACACAAACCCAATTTAACTGATCCGCCCCCTGTTAAAGCATAAATAACTCTTTTTGAGTTATAAAAAATTCTACTGTTTTTGTTAAAGGTAGTGGAGAATCTAATTCTTTGTTTATTCTTGATTTTTAATGTAAAAAATTTACTGATTAATTCATGAATTTTTACACACAAGTTTCCGATATTAACTCAAGTAATATATCCATTTTTTTGACAAAACATTTTTCCACACCCAACTGTCGTACATCCATATGCAAAATAGGGTATCTATATAGTATTCTAAAATAGTGTTTTCATCTTAAAATAGTTATCTAGAAAACTTATCAGTATTTATGATGGATATTTAACCTTAATATTCATATTAATTGAGCAAAAAAATCTTGAAA
>JAEOTN010000216.1 GCA_016839865.1 Promethearchaeota archaeon
AAACTCGACTTTCTATTTTCCAGCCCTTTACAGTTAAAAAAGCTAAAGAATTAAAGAACAAACTAGACGAGTTATTCAAAAAAACTGAAGAAGAAGACGACAAGAATTTAGAAAACAAAAAGGACAAAACTAAACCGGTGTTTGTAACTACCAATATTTTTCCTATAATATCCTTGCTTGAACAATTAAAAGAAAAGAAGAATTAATACCATTTAATTGTCTCAATTATGAAATTTAACCCAATAATTATTCTTTTCCAAAGTCTTTCCTTTTGATTATTATCAACCTTTTTCCCCTAATTGAATTTTGTCCAATATGACAATTCTCTTAGGTTGATACCTCGAATTATTACCATATCAGAGAATTATTTATCTGATTAAAAACAGAAATGTGAAGTGTCTTATTTTGGTAAAAAAAAGATCATTGATAATCGCGCTGGTCATAGGACTAATTTTTATTTTTATATCACCTGTGGTCGGAGGATTATTCGAAAAACTCCTTGTAAAAAGGGATAGGGATCAAACAATCCCCGTAGAAAGCGCTGAATATTTCGAGAAGGCTGCAGCTTATCCTATTACTGTAAAAAGGAATCAAAAGTACATCATCAAGTTTTCTGTCTATTCAGAAAATGTCACTGCTTCACTGAAAATATTTGGAAAAGGATTTTACGATTCCGAAGTTGAGAAAAATACAACAAATGCTCCACAAACGACAACTGGTAAGTATTTTCTTATTAGTAGGCCGTCCTGGGGGTATGATCCCAGCAACACAGAGGACAGCGCTACTGTTGCTACATGCAATCAGGATGATTTTTACTACATCGAATTCATGGGCGATGGTCAAAGTTCCAATGACTTTATCTGGAACGAACCAGGTGATTATGTTATTTTTGTTTACGGAACAAATTCTTTCGTAAATGGAACAATTGTAACATTCAATATTGAGATATTCAAGAGCGGACCGAGTGATTTAATAAAGGATATATTCTCTTACACCGGTTGGGGAGTAATAATCCTCGCTGGATTAGTAACTTGCACAAGACTAATCAAACAATGGAGGGAGGCTGAATAATGTCAAAAAAACAAGAACAAGGCAAGAAAACGGTGAAGAAAGAGGGATTAAAAGAACTCTGGGATAGAATAATCAATATAGATCATAATAAAGCTACCAAATTGATTATTGGTGGAATGATTGTTGCTATCATCTTCGGAACCGCAGCCTTAATCAGCGACTCGATTGCAAGGAATGCCAGCGACTGGGAAAACTATCAACTCCACGAAAATGATATGGGCTATTGGCGTGGAGAGTATGGGTACCAAGAGTACTTGGAACGAGATCGGGAAATATACTCCAAAGCTGATTGGATGCGTTTTCAAGAAGCCATATTTGAGAACATCGCACGAGTTGGAGTAAATATTGGTCTAATTTGTGTAATGATTGGTTTCATAGGATATTCAGCTGATAAGGAATTAGATGAGAAAAAACGTCGTTTGTCTTTCATCTTGGCTGCTTTAATTATTGTAGTCGTGATGTTTACTGCCCTTACGACTGGTGTAACAATTTCAGTGGGTTAATGTATCGCAATTTTAAATCTATTCTTCCTTTTTTTTATTCCGCTCATTCATGTATATCAATCCTTTTGTAATGAATTTCCCAAATCTTTTTCCTTTGGTTAAAGCCACCATTAGAGTTGCGCTGAAAGATGCATGAATTACTCCCGACCTTTTCTTTCGTATTGCTTTAATAAGGACTGATGCAACTTTTTCGGGTTCAAGAAACATTCCTTTACCTCTGCCTTTCAAAACTTGAATATCAAAATTAGGTGCAGTGACACAATTATTGTATAAGTTTGTATTTACGGGACCTGCTCTAATTGCTAGGATTTTCACACCCTTTAATCCCTCATAACCTAATGTACGTAAAAACATCTCCATCCCCGCCTTAGTACCTGGATATCCTCCAATTAATCCCATACCTGCTTTCGCAGAAGTGCTAGAAGTGAAACACAAGTATTTCGTTTCGATATTGTCATTGTTCAAGATTAATGGGAAAATTTCTCGAATGAATAAGATTGTTCCAGTAAAATTCACATCAAGGTTTCGTTCGATTGCATCAGCGGGAGTTTCAAAAAATGGACCAAATGTGGTGATCCCTGCATTATTAATGATCCCTGTTAATGAAATATCGTTATCAATAATATATTTCTTCAGAGATGCACGATCCGCAGCAACAGTGATATCACATTTTTTAAATTCAATTTCTGTTTTATTCGCATCTAAATGGAATCGTGCAATTGGAAATTCCTCAGGATTATGACTGATCGCAATTATTTTTGCTCCTTCCTCTGCAAGATGCCACGATATTGCTAATCCGATACCTGAACTTCCACCAGTTACAATGAATGTTTTTCCAAAGAACCATGGTTTTTTTTTATTTTTACTTGTCATTTATCATTACTCGATTATCTTTTCATCGCAATATACCATGTTTTAATAGAAAAGGTCAATAATCCATCTTGTACAGCTGGATCTGATGATGCAAATTCTTCCAATTCTTCTCGAGTCACGTCTGCATCAGCAATCATTATACCCCCCGAATCTAAATCTAGAAAAGGGCCACCTAGAAATAATTTCCCTTGATCGTGGAATTTCCGGTAATATTGTATATGGTTTTCTATTCCGGGTTGTTCTCTTGGGTCAACTCCTTTTACCCAATTTGGTCCTGGTGAATGAAGAACAACTTGTCTTTGTTCCATACTTAAACCTCAGGCCAGCCCATCCATCTTCGTAAGTTGGTGAATCTTTTCCAGTTGCTTGGATCTACTTCTTCCGGGTCAGCGTACGGCATTTCGAGATTGTCCAAGAATCTTAGGATATGAAGCAATCTTTTCTTGAAGTTTTCATAATTCTTCAATTTCGGATCCGTCCAAGAAACTTCAGCGATTGCAAAGAATCGTGGAAATACTTGCCATCCTAATCGTTCAATGTTAGGTACCCATTCAGTCCATATGGGTGTTTCTACTCCCAAGATATTGTTTTCATATTCTTTTCTCGGTTCTAGTACGGGTTCATATCCATAGAATTTACGCATTGGATGCATCAAATAATTATAATCAAGATAAGTATAGCTAAAATTGGACATTACAAATTTTCTGTTAGGAGTGAGATGCGGTTTCATCCTCTTTTTCCGCCCAATCCACCATTGTACAATGGTGTCATCATCCAAATTACCTCCATCAAGTATTTCATTCCAACCAATGACTCGTTTTCCTTTAGATTTGATATATTTCGAAATTCTGTTTGTGAAATATACTTGGAGTTCGTGTTCATCTTTTAATCCTTCTACTTGAATACGTTTTTGACAGTGTGGACATTCTTTCCAACGCTTCTTCGGCACTTCATCCCCCCCGATGTGTATAATATCCGATGGAAAAAGTTCGATAACCTCATCGAGAACTCCTTCAAGAAACTCGAATGTAGTTTCCTTTCCCGGGCAGTAGACATCTTTAAAGATTCCAAATGTAGTTTTAACTTCCAATTGTTCTTCTGTGCAGCTAATGAATGGATATGATGTAATTGCTGCTATCGAATGTCCTGGCATATTTATCTCTGGGATTACTTCTATATGTCGTTCTTTGGCATATTGGATAATATCTCGAATTTCATCTTGTGAATAAAAGCCTTCATGTGGTTTTCCACGATATGCTTTAGAGAAATGATACCCAATTTTCGTATCCTTTCGTTTTGAACCAATCTCGGTTAGTTTTGGGTATTTCTTTATCTCAATCCTCCATCCTTGATCCTGTGTCAAACCGATGTGAAATACGTTCATTTTCATTAAAGCCATGACATCAAGACATTTCTTGATGGTTTCGACGGGATGAAAATGTCTTCCTACATCAAACATGAATCCTCTCCATCCGAATCGAGGCTTGTCACGAATTTTCACCCCCTCAGCAAAAATTTTATCATTCTCTGAATAAATTAACTGTCTGAGAGTCTGAATTCCATAAAAAACACCCTTTACTGATGGTGCATTTATAATAATCAGTTCATTTGTGATTTCCAATGTATATCCTTCAGAACCCAACACATCATTTTCCTCAATAATGAGCTGTATTTGATATTTTGAAGAAGGAATGGTTGAAATTCTTGCATCGTAGGCTAATATTTCCTCTAAATAATCGGATAAAGGTTTTATTGATGAAATTATGGATATTCCGTCTGTAAAATAAAAAATATCATTATTTTCGCGAACTTCCAAAGGTTTAGGAATTACTTCAATCATATTCTAAGGAACTTACCTTTGAATTTATTGATTTTGGGAATTTGTCAAAAAAAAAAGAATAAATCATATGAGTTTAGATTTTCGACGTTTTTTCCTGATTATTAAGAAAGCTGTGAGACCACCAGCAACTAATACTGCAGCTCCGCCCCCAATTCCTATCCATAGAAACAATTTAGGTCCTGTATCAACTACAATACTAGTTTCTCCATAGATATTCATTTCAAGCTCATCAGAGGTGACATTATATCCTGCTGATAGTAACTCATCACGAGAATTATTTAAATACACTCCGAATGCTTCTTCTAACCCATTTCTCGCAGAAGTATCAGGATCCATAGTTTCTACCTCATCTCCGTTTCCAATTAATACTGACGTTTGTTTAAGAACATATTTCCCTGCCCAATAATCCAATGCAACGGGATCGGTGCTCGCCATCAATATGTTGATCCGTGTTGCTTGAAGATAACTTGTGTAAGGTCCATCATTGAGTCCAGGAGCTGGATTAGCATTGACCCAAATTGCGTCTAAAATATTCAAAGTAGGCATGCCAAATTCTGCCATCAAACTGCCCATTCCTCCATCTCCTATGCAAGCATGCCCATTCCCTACTCCTTGAGACTGAACACCCATATAATTCTTAATGCATGCGGTGACACCAAAACCGGAATGTGATTTCAAAACTGGTAGGTTGATAATTTTTAATTCATGAGTGTAACCGGTTCCATTCCAGATTCCATATTTTAAACTTATATTAGTTCCATAAATTGTCTGAAACTTCGGATAGGTCACAAATATATGGGAATCTGGATCAGCTGTATTATTTTTTACATATCCATTGGATGAATCTCCATCCACATATTCATTGACTGCAGAATACCTGATAGTATCCCATAAGAATGTGGAAACATTAAATGATTCAGCAAAATACAGAGCAACGTCGTTTGCTGACTGTTCTTTATCCTTTGCATTAGTTGAAGACCAGTCCATATTACCTCGTCCTTGACCATTATCAGCAATCACAACTTCACCAGTAAAGCCATCCGGATGGTCCACAATCACTTGAATAAGTTCCTTCAAAATATCGGTATTAGAACCTCCCCTTTGACTCCATTGGCAGTTATTTTTAATTAAAATGATATCAGAAGCATTGATTAGTCCATTCGGTCCTTGATTAGGGCCGGTCGTAGTAGTTTGATAGAATTTTAATCCGTTTTCACCCATTAGTTCAATCAAGGAATCTATGTGAGCTGCTAATCTTCCATTCATGATAAAAATATCAGAATTCTCTGCTATAGCTTGAGAGGTATATTGTAAATTAAGATTTACTTCTCGTGGAAAATAATTACCCACAAAGGATATACTGCTACCAATAAACATTCCAATTAGAAAAACTGTACCAGCTTTCTTAGAAATTGATTGTATGCCTTTCCAAGACGTAGTAATAGCAAGAGATGGCGCAATCATTTTTAAACTGAATAAAAAGTTACCCAGCGCTGCTTGTTGACATGGATATCTTAATCGAGAAGGTCTGAATCCCGAACGTAATAATAACCACAGGAAATTAAACAATCCAAACACTCCGATTAGGGCTAAAATTTTCTTCCACGTTTTTTTCCGAAGATTCTTGTGATTAGGACACATATAGTAATTTACTTACAGTTTCGATATATAAGATCTTGGAAATTTGTTAAAGAATTTATGAATCGTTTACCTATTAGGTTAAGAAAATCTGTTTATCATATGCAAATTGGATGGGCAATTGTTGTTTTCATTGTATGTTTGGTTGTAATCTTTTTTGCAGCGGATTTTGTTCTTGATGGTATTGAAAAAATTGGTGAAATTTCTGGCATTCCAACCATAATTTTAGCATACATATTAATTGGGATAGATTTAGAAGAAACAGTAGCCTCCTGGGGTGCATCTCTAAATGGATTGCCCCATATTGCTGTCGGTAATGTTATCGGAAATTCAATTATTTCTATCTGTTTTTGTTTTACACTACCAGCGATATTCTTCGAGATTTCTTTCGAAAAGATTCAGAAATGGATTATCCCGATAATTCTGGTATTTGGTTTGTGGATTATATTATATTTGATTTTTCCACATTTGAGAATTGTGTTTGGGATCCTCGCAATTGTCTCATACTTTGGATTTGTGATACTTAATATCTTTATGAAAGACCATTTAATTGATTTGAAGAAACTTGAAGAACATGAGGATGAGAATCAAGAGGAAGAAAAATCAAAGAAGAAGATATGGATTCCAATAGTTTTGTTCTTGATCGGGATTGTGTTGTTGTATTTTGCTTCTGATTGGTTGATTAAAAGCACGCAGGATATCCTGATTGCATCTAATATAGAAGAAGAGGTGTTTGGTTTAATTATTATTGCTGCAGGAACTAATGTAGAAGAATATATGATTTTATTCAAGAGTATTAAACGCAAATCTCCTGAAATAGGAATAGGGGGACTATTAGGAAAGGTGATTTGGAATACTGGAATCACATTTGGTGTATCGTTACTACTGATGCAAACACCCACAGCTATTCCACTGTCAATTTTATTAAATGGTATTCTATTATTGGGAGTAATTCTACCAGTTTTAATTATCATTGGAGTGAGCTATAAGAAATTGAATTGGAAATCTGCGATCCCCTTGTTGATTTTATTCGGAGTTTACATCACATTTAGTTTTGTGTTTTGAAATACACATTCGAAATTTTCATTCTTTTTTATGCGATATTAGTGCCATTGATATTATTTTGAACGGGATTTTGAGCATTTTTTCAATCATGTTATAATCGATCGATTTAATATTTGGTTTAACTATTGAACAATTAGAATACTAAAGGTGTATTATGAAAATGCCAGAAATGATTGGAAAAGAATTAAATGACGAAATGAATAAACAAATTGTCGAAGAACTTCACTCAGCTTACATATATATGGGAATGGCTGCATGGTTGGAAGACAAAGGATTACACGGGTTTGCAAAATTCATGCAAACTCATGCTGAACAAGAAGAATTTAAACATGCGATGAAATTCGTGAAATACATCCAAGAAGCAGGCGGTAAAGTCGAATATGGTGCTATTGGAAAAGTTACTACCGATTATGAAGATGTTGAATCGATATTAAAAGCAGCAATTAAACACGAACAACACATTTCCGCACGATGTAAACTCATTTATGAATTGGCTCTTGAGAAGAAAGAATATTACGCAATCGAAATGATGACTTGGTTCCTCGAAGAACAAATGGAAGAAGAAAATCTATTTGAAGAGCTGTTACTCTCATACGAGCTGACTGGTAAGAAAGACGGATACTGGGATAGACACGTTAAACATCCAGAGTGACTTCTTGAGCTTTTATTTATTTAAATTTCTTAATTTTTTTAATTTTTTTAATTTACTTCACGAAATTTCTTCATAACGCTTAATCCCATTCTGATCTAGAATGATTCGTATTTGTTTAAAGACGGATTCTTTGTTGTTTTTGGAATTTAGTCGAGAAATTCGAAATATAAGATTCAAATGGTAGACTTTATATTGACGAACTTGCGTAATTTTGCCATCTTTTTCGCTTGAGATTACGGGATATTCTTTGTAAGGATCATCAGCATATTGAATCATTTTCTTAATATTGAAACGAACAATATCATGCACATTTTGCACACGATTATGAATTTTTGAAATTATCTTCGATTTCAATTGCATTATCTTCTTATACTTGAACACAGTTTCCAGATTCTCTTGATTTTCAATTTCTGATCTTTCTTTATTACGTAAATTAGTGATACTCTCCGGAACCTCGCCTTC
>JAEOTN010000217.1 GCA_016839865.1 Promethearchaeota archaeon
ATGGTGGTCGTTGGTGGCGGTCCCGTTGGAGCTTCTGTAGCCATCTTTGCAAAACGGCAAGGAAAAAATGTGCTCTTACTTGAAAAGGGAGAGATTTTAGGACCGGAACCACGTGGGGAAACTCTTCATTTTGATCCAATTCTGGATGAATTGCTAGGTCAAGGAATAATGGACAAAATAGTGTTATCAAAAACAGAATATCGTGAGTTTTTTCCTCCATCTCCAACGACTGGTGCTATGGTAGAGCTTACTAGAAAAACCCCTAGTATCGTTTTCGATTGGAAACGGTGGATGGAATTATTTACCAGACAAATCAATGCTTTAAAAATTCCATGTTTATTCAATACGGAAGTTTTTGATATTATCACAAACGAGAATCAGGTAAAAGGAGTGAAAATAAGAAAACCTGATGGCACTATCGAAGTAATCCATACAAATATTGTGTTTGTTTGTGATGGACATAAGAGCAGCATTGGTAGAATTTTTTATTCGAAATACCGTTTGATGAATTTTCCCATTATCAAAAGCATTATGAAGAATGGGAATCATAAATCTAAAGCATTCAAATACTTCTTAGTCCCAACTGGTGCTCTAGATTTTGCACCAAGTTTTCCTCCATTTCTTATTTACTATTTTCCTCGTGAAAAACAAAATTTTGAAACAGGTATTGTGATCCAAACCGATATTGCTAAGCAATTAAAAGTCAAAATACCACCAGTAAATGAAATTATGGGCATTTGGGTGAAAATCAAGAATTCTTACCCTGTATATTCTGATTTAGTTAAAAGAGCATCAATTGTCTACGAAAACATTACTGCAATCCCAATGATTGGTCCTATACCAAATTTCAATCCTATGAAGGGTGTATTCATTATGGGAGATGCTGCAGGATTTGTGGAGGTATCAGGTGGATCAGGATTAGTCTCTTCTCTAAAAATGGCAAAATTTTGGGTGAATAATTTTGAAATTGACAACAATGATCAAAAAATCCAATCCAAGTTTAAGGAAACGGATCTCCACAAACATATTGCTAAAGTTGCAAGAAGATACAATAGATTTCGTAGATTTCTCTTTGTTCGTTTGAAAACAACCCCTCGTATACGAAAAATGTGGTGGTTTGTAAAACTTATACTCAAACTGACGTAGATTGAAGTGAAAAATTTAATAATTTTCCTCGCTATTTCATCAAAGTGATTTAAAAAACACTATAGAGGTACCATCCTATACGTGCAAGTATAGCCAAGTGGTCGACGGCGCCGGACTTGAGATCCGGTGGGCTTATGCCTTCGTGGGTTCGAATCCCCCTACTTGCGTTTATTTTTTTTAACCTATCTAGTTTTTTTCATGATGATTAACATTCTCAATAGAATAACCGATTCTTTAGTCGATAGGAATAAATACACGAAAGTGGATTTTGAATTGATACCAAAATAATTCAAACAGGTGAATTTATTATGGCACTTGAACATGACATGGTTTTAGATGATAAAAAGTCGATTTTTGCATGGACACTTTACGATTGGGCAAATTCTGCATTCGCTACTACAGTAATGGCTGGTTTCTTTCCATTATTTTTTGAATATTATTGGGCGTTAGAAGAAACAGACATCCTTACTAAACTTGGAATTGCAAACTCTATTGCATCATTAGTTGTTGCTGTAATGGCACCATTTTTAGGTGCGATTGCTGATCGTATGTCAGGTAAGAAAAAATTTCTTTTCTTCTTTGCATATCTTGGCGTGATAATGACGGGTGGATTGTGGTTACTCCAAGCAGGAATGTGGCAATATGCAATCTTGTTCTATGTTGTAGGAACAGTGGGTTTCTCAGGAGCAAATATTTTTTATGATGCATTACTCCCAGGAGTTGCCTCAAAAAAGAAAATAGATTATGTTTCTTCCTTAGGATTCGCAATTGGATATATAGGTGGCGGTGTCTTATTCGCCGTGAATGTACTTATGTATACAATGCCAGATCTCTTTGGTTTTGCGCGATTTGGATTGTTACCTGATGGATCAACTATAGCGAATCCGACAGGAATTAAGCTAAGTTTTCTTTCAGTTGCAATTTGGTGGGCAGTATTTTCGATTCCAATATTTATTTTTGTGAAAGAACCAAAGCAAAAAGAAAAAGTAGGATTTGGGAAAGCAATAAAACTCGGATTACGGCAATTAGGTCAAACATTTCGAGAAATTAAAGCATTGAAGTGGGTATTGATTTTTCTAGTAGGATATTGGTTCTACATAGATGGAGTTGACACTGTAATACGAATGGCCGTTGCATATGGTAGTGAACTTGGATTTGATTCGAGTTCTCTAATTATTGCTTTGCTAATGGTTCAATTTATTGCATTTCCGGGTACTTTAGCATACAATTGGTTCGCCAAAAAGGTCGGAATTAAATGGGGTATTATGATAGCAATTCTTGCTTATTGTGGAATGGTTATATTTGGTTTTTTTATGACTAAAGTATTACATTTCTATATTTTAGCAGCTTTAATTGGACCTTTCCAAGGTGGAATCCAAGCCTTAAGTAGATCGTTCTATTCTAGATTAACACCTCCCTCAAAATCCGGTGAATTCTTTGGATTCTTTAATATGCTAGGCAAATTTGCAGCAGTTATTGGACCATTTGTAATGGGTGTGGTAGCTGATGCTACAGGAAGTCCACGATACGGTATACTGTCAATTCTGGCGCTCTTCTTAATAGGAGGAATACTCTTCATGACGGTTAACCTAAAAGAAGGGGAGAGATTAGCAAAAGATTACCTTTCAAAACCAATAGAATAACTTTTTTTTATTCTTTTTTTCTGAAATGTTCAAATCCAAACTTTTCTGAAATGTTAACTCTTCCGTTATCAATATTGAGAAAAATTTCTTCATTTTCTGTTATTGTACCTATTTGATAGTATGTCAATCTGTTATTTTTACAGTAATTCTGAAGATCATTTACCACTTCATTATGAATTGTAAAAATATGGATGAATTCTTCTCCACTGTTTAATATTAGATCTATCAAAGACTGTTTTGTATCGTTACTAAATTCTTCGACTCCTTCTGCAATAGGTAAAGAATCCCAATCCAGTTCAGCTCCAACTATACTTACTTTGCATATTTCTTTGAGTGAAGTCAATACTCCATCCGAAGAATCACACGAAGCAGTCGCCCATTTTTTTTTAGCAAATATTTGTCCATGATTTTTGGGTGTAGATGGATTTAAAACAGACTCTACAAAATGAGTCTTTTGAGTTTCAGTTATTGAATTTGAAGTTTTTTTATCTAATAGGATTGAGAAACCACAACCCGTTTTCCCCATCTCACCTGTGCATAATATAAGATCTCCTGGTTTTGCTCCAGATCGAGGGATAATCCCATAGGGAGCATCACCAAAAATTGTACAAGATATTATTATCTCTTTGCTTTCATTTAGATCCCCACCAAGATATTTCACACCGTATTCGTTGAATCCTTCTTTAAGACCATGAATAATGCCTGAAAATCCTTGATCTCCGTCTATTATAAGATGTTTAGGGATTCCTAATCCGATAACAGCCCATTTTGGGATTGCCCCCTTAACTAGTATATCCGATACAGTCATAACTACTGCTTTTCGTGCAGCTTGAAATAGAGTCATTTGTGAAGGCACGTCAGTTGTGGAAACCAGCATATCGGTATTTACTACTAGAGTAGAAGGATCTTTGATCTTAAACGCAACTGCATCATCTTCTCCTGAAAGAATTTCATTTCCAAGTCCTCCAAGAATTTCAGATATTATCTTTATTAAACCTCTTTCTCCAATATCACTAACCGTTTTCATTCGATTGGTCCATCCTTCTAATATTATATGGAAGTACTTGCACAAAAATTGAACGACAAATTTTTTATGAATTGAAAATGATTTATAAGGAGAGAGGAGTAGAATAAGCCCTATCTTAAAACTGCCTTCGTGGCTTAGAGGTATAGCGATTGATTCGTAATCAATAGGTCGAGGGTTCAATTCCCTCCGGAGGCTTTTTTTTCCTCACAACAATGCCTTGTATTTATTACCTTCCAGATCAAGATTAATATCTGAGCGTCGTATATGTG
>JAEOTN010000024.1 GCA_016839865.1 Promethearchaeota archaeon
GGTCAACTTCATTTATTTGACCTGATTCATAAACTTGCAATCTTACTACACCATTCGTGCCATCTGCAATTAAAACCTCTGAGTGTAGACCCTTATCGTGAACATCCAAATCATGACACGTACCTGCAGTGTCTAAAGTATTAATTACAGTAAATTCTGCGGTTTCCGTGGAACTCCTTACAGAATTAATATTGATTTTAATCTCGTTCTCCGATTGAGTATTATTTGATACAAAACAGTTAGTAAAAAAAACAAAACTGAGGGAAACCACAAGGTATACCATTAAGAACATTTTTTTCGGTTTCATTTTACTCACCAATTTTTAACGCATCACTTATGGCACAAGTCTTTAAATTTATATCGAAGTTATGAAAATCTTTGAAATTATCTTGGAGGTAATCAAAAAATCAGTAGATTCCCAATATACAAAAGAAAGAAATATATCTTTGTCCTAAACCCATTTTACCGATTAATAGTAGGGTGTAACAGTTATGACAGAAATTGAAGTTACAGAAGAAGATATAAAAAAAATCAAATTCGGAAAGGAGCTCCTAAGGTAGATTCATGTGTAGTTTGTTATAATATTTTAATCTATTCTATTGGTTCTCCCAGTCTTTTCTTAAGTATACCGTAGATCTCTTTTAATGTCTCTCCAAATTTATTTTCGTTGTAAAAAACGCCCATTTTTGATTTTAATAATGCAGGTATGTTACCTACTTTGATGAAAACAGGAATTATAGGTTTGCCCATAGCTCGTGCTGCAGCCCATTCATCCATCACGTATTCTGAATCGGCACTTGTTTCACTGCAAAACAGTATAATGGCATCTGATTCCTCCAGATATTTATTCATATATTTCACAAAATCATCCCGGGAATCCTTTTGAGAATATAAAACTTGACCTATATTCTCGAATTTCTCAAGATTTTGCGCAATTTTTGGTATTCGAAATAACGCTGAATCTGCATGGGAATATGAAATAAACAAGCGTATTTCACGTTTTAATTCGTACTTCCCTAACATTCTTTTGACTTCTCTTTTGCTACGTTGGGATCTGAACTTTTTTCGGAAAATGAAAAATAAGCCAATAAGGAGCCCAACTCCTAGCAGACCTAATAAATAATACAGCCATTGTGGAGTACTTACTTGAAACATTTTACATCCTCTTTCATTTGGTCTAAGACATTCTTAAGTGTATTGGATGCACATATATGTTGAAGAATTTAATTTAGGTACACATCTTTTTGATAAGGATACGGATAACGATGGATGGAGAGTTGAAAGAGATAGAGATCTGCTGTCCATTACGAGACTAACTGGTTGGAAATTAATACTTAGTATGACAACTCTCATAGGATCTGGATTTTTTGGCTTTTTATTGAAGAAAGAATCCGTTCTAGCTAATTTTACTCAAGAAGGAAGTTAATTATCTTCCTTTTTTTTCTTCTTTAGTTTGGTGTTCGAACACTCAACTAAAGGTAGTATGCGCTTGGGGGATTCTCCAAAATAGGAATAAGGGGCTGTTTTTGACGGTCTTATCATAATTTTTACTTAGTTTCGTCATTGTTTCGGATAATCTTTAAGTATCTGTACAACCATGTGGAATGCGATTTCCACTTTTCTTCCTGTTTTCGCGCTAATCTCTATATAGGCTTTACAAAATCGGTCGTGCGCATAATCAATCGAATCCATTGGTTCCATAAACCTCTTTTCCTGCAAATCGACTTTGTTTCCTACAACTACAACGGGTATGTCTGGATTATACTCTCGAATTGCTTCCAACCATTCATCTAGTAGATCTAGTGAGGCTTTGTTGGTGATATCATACATAAATACAGCTCCATTTGCATTATGTACACATTTAGACAACGAAGATTTCAATTCTTTATTTAGTTTAACCTCCCACACTTGGAGTCTGCAAATTTCGGCAGGATTGACCTCCACATCTTTTCCATACACATTCACATTGGGGGTTAATTCCGGCACATCTTTCCTTTCTTCTTCATCCAGTTCAAATCCAAATCGTATTCTTAGTGTTTCTCTTCCTACACCCTTATCTCCACTTAGAATAAGATTCAAGAGAGTATCATAAGTCACTGTTCATCCTTATTATGTAGGGTTCTTGTGTATAAAAATGTCAGTTTTCCTTTGATTTGTTTTACTTTCTTCATTCAACTTCTTTTTAGGGCTCATACAAAAATCATTAAGGATTTCAAGCAGTATTATAATCATTTTGTAAGGATTTCTCCGCAATAAGGGCAAAATCTCGGTTCTACTTCACCAGATATATCTCCTTTGCATACGGGGCATCTCGGTTTTTCTATAGGTTTTTCCTTTTTAATCTGAACCGGTTGTCTACCCTTAATCGCAGCTCTAATAATTACATAGCATAAAGCAACGAATGTTCCAATAATCGCTAGAATGATATATGCATAAAAAATAAAATACCCAGGTCCCGGAGTGTAACAACATAGAGGATAAAATACCACGTTAAACCAGTAGTAATCACTGAAGGCGTTCTTCATGTCGGTGATAGTGTTTTCATCGATATACAATCTGTTAAATGAAATTGAGCTGATACGTTGGTAAATGTAGAA
>JAEOTN010000218.1 GCA_016839865.1 Promethearchaeota archaeon
AAAAAAGTGATTATTAATGGTGCTTCTAAAGGCATCGGTAAAGCTATCGCAATCAGATTTGCTGAATTAGGAGCAACAGTAGGTTTAATAAGTAGAAATGAGGATTTACTGAAGGAGAACGTCGAGATAATTAAGAATAAGGACCAAAGTGCATTTTATCGAATTGCTGATGTGAGCAAGTTTGACAAATTAAAAACTGCCATGGAAGAGCTAATCTTTGAAATGGGAGGAATCGATGTGCTTGTAAATAATGCGGGAATCGCGATATCACATTTTGTACCTGAGTCTGTAGAGGAAATCGATAAAATTCTTGATATAAATTTGAAAGGAACTATTTATGGTATCCATATTGCTTTACCTTACTTCAAAGAACAGAAAAAAGGTTCAATAATATCAACCAGTAGTGGTTCTTCCTTGGTTTGGACATTAAAAATGATAAATAACAATGCATTATACGCCGCCTCGAAAGCAGGAATCAATCTATTTTCATTTTCGATCTCTCAAGAATTGCCCAAACGAATCAAAGTAAATGTTTTACTCCCCGGCTGGACTCGTACCGACATCGTGGATGTTGCTAGTAAAGAAGCAATTGATAATTTGGGTAAACATTTTGATGTGGCAGAACCTGAGGATATTGTACCGTTCTATACATTTTATGCGTCAGATGAATCAAAGCGTATCAGTGGGGCAATTGCGAATTTAGTTCTAATAAGAATGGCAATACGATTTTTCCGAGAAAATTATCAGGATTCACTTGATGATTGGAATGAAATGGGGCCAGCTCTTGAAAAATACAGTAGAGGAATATATCGGCATGTAAGAGAGCATGTGAAACTCTTGAAGTTTTTACTAAAAGTGGAAGCTAAAGGTGCAACAATGATGCCCAGATGAAAAATTATTAAAAAAAAGAAATAATCTTTCTGATTTTCGTTTTATCTTTTCCGGTAAAGCCCTGCATATGCAAAAATTAAAGCGGAAACGGCAAAAACCCATGCTATAAATGAGAATACATTTGGAGTACTTCCAAAGATACCTAAAATGGTTTCCGCAACGAAGCTGATGATCATCACCAATAAGGAACTTGTAAATATGATTATCGAGATGAACCTCTTTCGCATTGGATCTCCCGCGTCAAGTTTTCGCATCACACGTGAAGAATCGACAATGAGTGGAATCATTAGCACTATTATATAAACACCTATCCAGATATCAATACCCGCTATGATGTCTATTGCATCATTCCCTTCAGGAATGAATTGTTTGAGGAACATTCCATACACAACTACGATAACAATGAAAATGAATGGAACAACTCTGACTATTTTCTTAGTTCCTTCCTCAAAGATTAGGTCTAGGGAGAATAGATAGAAGAAATACACCCCAGCTGCAAGGAAATAGTAAGCGAATTGATATCCATCCCACGGAGTAATGACGTATAGGTCTACCCAAGAAATTCCTGTTGAAAAAGTAATTTCAAAATATTTGAAAATCGTAGGTGTGCATTGCATTATAGCTGCAATTGATGTAATGATAAATGCTATGAACAAATGGAGAGCCACTTTTGATTTTTTCTTTCTATATTGAATTCCTGCGATGATTGCGATTACAATGGCAATAATTGCTACGATTGTTTGCCATATAGCTAAAAATAGATCGATTGGGTCTAACATAATACCATTTATTTCAACTTATTACCTTTATAATTTCCTCAAATTATGTAAAAAGTAAGATAGTTCAACAGTAGTTTGATTATATGAATTGATTAACCACCTAACTTGAATTAAAGAGTTATTTATTATTACATTATTGTAAAAAAAGTATAGAACGTAATTCATGCTACCCTTTAAGACTGAACTTGATTTTTTCTCCTTTCCCGCGTAACACTAAATAGGAAAACAGTGCATTTAAGCCACCACCAATGAGTCCAGCATAAAATACTGTATCTAACCACCAATTTGTAGTATCTAATACTGTCAGAATAAAGATAAGAGCTACTAAAATCGTAAAACCTACGCTTCCAATTGAGATAAGAAATATAAGATTGAATCTATTTGCCCATTTTGAGTTTGGGTTTATTAAAGTTATTAAAGTCAAGAAAGCTGTTGCAGCAAATAATCCAGCTAAAGGGAGCATCCAAAAAAAGGACCACCATACCATCTCAGAAAACATCCACACATAACGATAAATCTCAGGACCATAAATGTACCAACCCCCGAAATCTGTTGCAAAATGCAGAATAAACGATACTATTGATAATCCCAAGATTATAGCTGGATAAACCTTTTCATTTACTATTTGCTCAGTAGTTTTTTGTGGTTCTGAATCAGACATACCTCATTCAATGTGATTTCAGTTTAAATTTGTTTGGATAGAATGTAATAATTACTCCACCGATGGTTTTTAAAACATCTATATCAATTATCATTGTTCAGTATGGTAAAGCAACAGAGAATTATGAAACTATTCCTAGCTGGAAAAATTTTTGCAGCTATCCTTGCGGCAATCCAAATCGTCTATTTTATAGCATTTTCGCATTTAGCCGAATTTGAAACAGGTATTCAATTTTTGAATTTATTCAGGTATGATGCCTTCATACCAAGTGGATTTGGTCCATTCTTAGCATGGTTAATCCCGCATTTACTTACTCTTACTGTGATTTTAACCTTCTTTTGGTGGGATTGGGGCGAAGCTCCGAAATGGATTGCCATTGGAACTGTTATTGGTTTAACTATAATGAGTTCTATCTGGTTTGCCTCTATTTTTCCATTTTTCATGTGGATATTCTTAATTTACTTGATTTTACGATTACCCCCTAAAGCGATACGCAAATTATTCAACTTACTGAGAAAAAAAGAGAAAAGACCTGCTGAACTGAGAAAACTGGTCAAGAAAATCCCAACATGGACACAATTATTGGGAATTCTTTTCATTATCCCATTGTTTATTCCAAGCATACCTTATATTAGAGGAGATATAGAGCCCGAAACTCCATACATCTGGGATCTAACTTATAATACAGGATCAAATTTCACCGAGAGAAAAGAGTATATCGAAAACATCACACTTACAAACAATCCAAATGGATTTGAAGCGCAATTGATCAACGCAATGAATGGAGATCCTATTGTGGAATCTATTTTCAACATTGACTCAATTCTAAATAAAATTGTAGAGGATGGGGGAGATTTTCTTTTAACGCGGCTTCTACGGCTGTTATACTTAAACAATGCTACAGATGTTCTCTCAGTTGAGACACGAAGTGAACTTGAAACTGCAGTATTATATGGAAAATTCTGGACCGACCAACCTGGAGAGACTACGGGTATTTACACAACTGAAAACCATCAAATCGGATACCATACATCCGAATTACTAGCGGGTCAATTGTTCAGGAATGAAACATTTACTCGGACCTTGATGACAGGTGATGAACATGTGGCTCATGCAGAACAAATGATCAATAAATGGATTGATTGGCGAGCCAGATTTGGGTTTTCCGAGTATCATAGCGGCACATATATTAATGTTGATTTCAAGGCACTTTTGAATTTGGTAGATTTTGCTGAAAACGCTACCATACGAAACAAGGCTGCGATGTTGTTGGATTTATTAAATTTCGATTTTGCGAATAATTACTTCAAGGATATCTATGCCGTCGCTCAAGGAAGAATGTATGGAAATGATAGAGTTGCTGAAGTAAGAGGAAGCATGCAAGACAGGGATTCGGTTTCAGATTCTGTATGGATTTGGCTTGGGA
>JAEOTN010000219.1 GCA_016839865.1 Promethearchaeota archaeon
ATTTCTAACAATCCTTTAATGAAATTAACCGTAAATGGTTGGAAACCTCGTTTGAAGCAATTGAACAACAATGGGGAAGTTTTGATGAATATGCCCGTGATGGGTTGAAGTTAAATGACAAACACATCAAAATTCTGAAGACTAATCTCCTCAAAAAAAAGGTTGATTCTACATGAAGTTCATTATTGGTATTAGATTACCTCATTTTTACCCATAGTAGATGAACCGACAAAAATACATTTTCCCTAAAGAAATTTAAGAGCAACTTGACCATACTATTCTCAATATTTTCTTTTTACGAGTAAAACAACTAAAAAACAAAAGGTAAAAGATATGTCAAAGTCAAACAGAAGAGGTGTACTTCGACATGGCGATGTTGTCGAGTGGAAGAACGCCAAAGCTACTGATATTATGTGGCGCTACCCAAATGATAGATTAAAATGGGGAAGCGTCGTAGTTTGTAAGCCTAATCAATGGGCGTACATCTTCCGTGGAGGAAAAGCACTAGATATGATCCCCGAGGGAAGAAAAATGATTCAAACAATGGATCTACCGCTCTTAGGAGGATTAATCAAACTTTTTGCAGGAGATATTTTCCATGCAGAAGTCATCTTTGTAAGTAAAAGTAAGTTCAGCGGAAAGTTCGGAGGAAGAACTCAAACACAAGAACTCGCTCCTTTATTATACCACGGTGATTTTAACTACAGAGTAAAGGATGCCAGGGTTTTTATTGATGATATTTGTGGTAACAACAATCTTTTCACTACAACAGCAGTCAATAATTATATTCGTGGATACTTCAACGAGAATATCATTGGACTCTTATCTCAATATACACTCCGAGATGTCTATGGTAAATTAAAAGAGACGTCTAAAGCAGTTGAGGATGATGTAAAATCAGCATTTGAGAAAATCGGGTTGGAATTAGGTGATGTTAATTTTCTAAAAATCGATACAGAAGAGAAATATCGAGATCGTCTATTCTACATGCAAACTGGTGGAGTTGGAGCGGGAGCTGTTTTGGCATCAGAAACTCAGAAAGATGTAGCGAAAGAGATTGGAAAATCGAAAGGTGGCGCTGCAACTGCATTTGTAATGAGTGGCGGTATGGATACTAAGGGAATAGCAACAGCAAGTGGAGATTTCGAGACGTGTCCACATTGCGGCGCTCAAAATAAGAAAGGAACCAAGCATTGTTCCAATTGTGGGAAAAAACCCACTGTACCACCTGTTCCTAAACCTACTGGAGATGGAGGTAATTGTAAAAAATGTGGAGATCCATTGGACGAGGGTCAGAAATTCTGTGAGAAGTGCGGAGCTCCTGCTGCTGCTACTTGTAAAAAATGCGGAGATCCATTGGATGAGGGTCAGAAATTCTGTGAAATGTGTGGTCAACCCAGAAATGACAGTTTAAGATGTTATAAATGCGGTGATCGCTTAGATCCTGGACAGAGATTCTGCGAGAAATGCGGTACAAAAGTTTAATATATTTTTATTTTTTTTTCAAATTCTATCGGTGAGGTATACTGTCTGAAGACAAATTAACCCATACTTGTAAAAATTGTTCTGCGACAATCAAGATCAGTCCTGAAGATGTAGTAATTCAGTGTGATTACTGCGGAGAAGCATTTAATGTCGAATATAACAAAATTCCGAATCATCAAATAATCCCAACTAAATCGCAAAAAGAAGTGCGCTCCAACGTGGAGCAATTTCTCCGTGATAATAAGGTGGATCTGAACGATATCCAAATCGAAGAAGTGAAAGCAATTTATATCCCATTTTGGATCGTTCCATTTAAGTCTCACACAGATTATTACGGAGTGCAAAGGGGCAGTGTTACACGTTACAGGACAAGAACCCGAAGAGTTAGAGACTCAGATGGTAATTATCGCACAGAAACTTATCAAGAAGCGTATCAAGTTACCGTTTGGCGACCAGTTGAAAGTAGTTTCAACCACAACGGTCGTCATAGTATTCTAGCTCGGAAACATGCGGTATTTTATGGATTTCGGGAATTTATCTCTTCATTGTCCCTAGAAAATATTGTAGATTTCGATTTTGAATTAACCAGAAAAGATAATTGCGAATTTATCAATGCTGAAATCGAGGAACATGATGCTGAGATGCAAACTTTTGGGGCGATTGAAAACCAAAACCGATCGAAGGCTGGATCAGGGCTTTCTCGATTAGTTCGATGTGATTCTGATGTAGATGTGGGTGATCCTCTTTACGTTCACGCCCCACTTTGGTTAATCAGATACAGTTTTAATGATAAAGACTACAGAGTAGCAGTAGCAGGTGATTCTGGAAAAGTTTTGAAAGGAGAAATACCAATTTCAACAAAGAAGCGAATCATAAACTATGTGGTTGCAATAGTCATGCTTATTGCTGGCGCGGCTATTGGGACTGTAGGAATGTATTTCTTACCAACTGAGGAAACAGAAATATGGGGTATTATTATGATGATTGTTGGAGTAGCATGTACGGGATTGACAGCACTACCAATTCGTATAGCAATGAAAATGCAGCTAGAAAAATCTACAGCAAAGATATCCCGCAGATCAAGAAGGAAAAAGGGAGGTCTCTAAAATGGTTAAAATCATATGCCCAAATTGTAGCGCAAATTTGGAAATCCCTGTTGCTCCCGTTCACACTTGTGAATTTTGTGGAACCGCTATCCAAGTAGATCAAATCGCTGGTCCTGACGGGAAGAGCATTACTGGTGAAGAATTACCTGAAGAAACTAAAAGAACTTTGATTTTCAAGGATCATTACATTGTTAAGGCACACTACACAGCGAAAGAAGCTCAATCGATTATGCAAGATTGGATTAAGAAATTACCTCAAGCTCCTCAAGACTTTGAAACTTCTGCAACTATTACCAAACAGGAACTGGTGTTTTTTCCAATTTGGGTTGGTGAATTTACCATTTCGAGCAGATACGCTGGTTTAGACGATTGGCCGGAGTTCCATCGCCCTGCGCATGATCGCCATGGTTGGTATGAGCACGTTTCTTATCACCGAAGGAAGGAAACTGGTTTCGTACTTCGTGAATATGACATACCTCTTTTTGGTATGAAAAATGTTCCAAAATATCTTCGAGGTTACAATATCCCAACGAGTTCAAAAGAATATTTCGATATAGGTCACGTAAATGAGTTGGGTGGGCAGGTTATAGATTCACAAATAAGTGTTGAGGACGCAAAACGAACACTCCGACTCTCTGTTTTTAACCGACAATTGAGTGAGATGAGAAAAGAGGTTCATACAGTTACGGATCGTCAAGATGACTTAGAAGAAGGGGATATTTTCTACATCAATTTTCCTGTGTATGAAATTGAATTCCACTATAATCAGAAGAAATATCAAGCGTTCATCGACGGATCCACAGGAAGAGTCATACATATCGATGTCCCCATATCAAGGAAATTCAAATTATTCTCTTTGATTGCAGGTTTGGGTCAAATTGGTTTAGGTATTGGTCTTGGTATAATGGGGTTATTAGTTCCCTCTTTAATTTTTGGAGGATTATCAGCAGGAATTGGTTTGATAGTATTCGGTAGCCTCTTATTATCGATGAGTGCGAAGAAAGGAGCTCAAGAAAAACAAACGTAATTCTTTCTTGAACTCCTGATTATTAAGAAAATTGAGCATATTGTCAACGAGAACGATCAGGAGGTGAATATGCATTCTTTGAGAAAAACATTTATAAATAACTTCATCCCACTCATTTTTGACTTTATTGTTAATAGTCCACTATCTTGTAATTTATGTAATCGATGGTGTCAAAAATGAAAAAAAATGAAAAATACTTAATTGTGATAGCCATTGTAGGAATTTGTGCTTTTAGTTTTCTTCCATTAACCATGGCTGGGCCTACAACTAAGAGACCAGTAGAAGATTGGTTTTATTTTTTCCCTCATATATTTTATTGGCTTGACGATGATTATCTATTATATCCTTATCAAGAAGTTAATGAATATGGAGGTATCGAATTTAAACCATATTGGAACTATGAGTACACTGGAAAAGTCACAGAAAAAGACTTGGGTGATGGTTGGGTAAAGATTTCCGCCATAATTCAAGGAGATGATGTACCTTTTGTAGCATACACGACTGCATGGGAACCTCTTGTATTTGGAAAGTTGAATTATTTATTAAAATACAATTATGCCTTGCATGTTGAAACATGGATAAATTGGATGACCAATCCCAACGCTCCTTTTCATGACGATGATGGGTATCATGATGGGCGAGTTATTTTACCACCTTTTCCAATGACTCGAGTAGATCCTTTTGGAATAGGTGCTTTTGCTTTTGAGAACGTTCACATTACTGCAATGGGAGTTGGAACAACTTTAACAAGTTTTCTTGAATGGGAATCGGGTGAAACAGTCAGTTTAATGTCCAATATAGTCGGAATGGAAAAGGATGGAGAATACTTCAAACCACTCGCATTTATAAATATCTTCTAATTCCTTTCTTAAATCAATTAATATCCTTTTTTTTTGTTAAACACGAATAACAAGTCTGGTTTTTATAGACCTTTTTCATTTATTATGTAACAATGTCTATTTTTTACATTGACGCTCATTCCCATATTGGTCGATATATGTTAGAGGATCATATTCATTTACAAAATAAGGCGCTGAAAATGTTGGAAGAAAAACAAATTTTTACTGTAGCGGCTTCCACGTCCTTAGAACAATATAACCATTCTCTTGAATTAGCAATGAAATCACGATATATCCTCCCTGCATTCGGAATGTTTGCCTATTACGAAGATTTTGATTCAAAAATGCATATCCCTATAATGGAAAATAGTCCAATTCTGAGTGAGATAGGTCTAACATCCATGAATATGGATCCTCCTCCAGACCTTTCGAAGATGGAAGACCTCTTTCGTATTTTTTTGGAGCACGCTGAAAAAACGAAGAAAGTTGTGATTTGCCACACATCCTCGGAAGATGAAAGAGCTCTTAACGTACTAGATAGCTATTCATTATCAGGAGTTGTTATCCATGGATTTCGAGCAAGTTATGAGTTATTACAGAGAATAATTGATAAGGAGTATTATATATCTGCCGGATTTCTCATTACCGACGCTTTTAAGGAGAGTAATGATTGGGAACACTGGAGGAGTATTGCAAAAGAAATTCCGATGGACCTGCTCTTAACCGAAACGGATGGTCCCTCTCTCAGATTTGGATTGAATCCTGAATCAATTATTGAAGTAGTAGACACAGTTGCAAATCTCAAACAGGTCTCACATCAGGAAATCAAAGAAAATGTATTTTCTAATTTTAAAAAACTGCTGAATAACGATCCCAAACTGAAAAAATACTCAGATTTTCTATCACAATATCAATTTTAATTATTTTCTAATTTTCACGCTTTATTGTATCATTTCAAATATGAAAACAATCAACTAATTTTTGTGAGAATCCGTGAATAAATCTTCTTATATAACTTGGACGAATTGCTGTCTATCAATAACCTAAGAGTGATTTGTTATGCAATTAACACCAGAAGAACAAAAATTATCTGAAAAATACAAAATTTTTATTGGAAAAAAACTCGTACCAATAACTCATCGCGTTAAAGCTAAAAACTTAGTAGCATTCGCTGAATTAATGGGAAATAAAGACCCAAAGTATATTGGCGCAAAGAAAGAAGATGGTACCACCGATTATACTGGAGTTGTGGGACACCCGTGTTATCCCACGTGTTTTAGCGTCGGAGACCGAGGAGCAGCTTTTGAAGTGACCGGATGGCGCTTCCCACCAAGGGAGGGTGAAGAACAAGGTCCAAAAGTTATTAGAAACTTTGGGAAGTTGCTCCATGCGGGTCAAGAGTACGATTATTCTCGTGCAGAAGTTCCTATCCAACACGGACAAAAGCTTACGATTACAGGAGAGATGGAAAAAGCATATATAAAATCTGGAATGATGTGGCTGGTAGTGAGACTTTATGCTCATACACAAGAAGGAAAATTAGTGGTAGAATCCGTGGTAACGACAGTTACGCGCCCTGGTGGCTGGGAACAAGATGATCGCGAAGGAGGTTGGTGAAATGGTGAAGCTCAGTAATGTAGAAGTTGGAAAAGTGTTCAAATATCAATATGGTCCCGTTGAACGTGAAAATCTGAAAAAATATGCAAAAATTTCAGGAGATTATAATAATATCCATATTGATGACGCCTATGCTGACGATATGGGTCTCAAGGGTGTTATAGCACATGGTTGTTATTCGTTAGCGATGGTTGGGCAGTGTTTATTAGATTTTGTGGGTGGTGGAGGAGATGTGATCACTATTTATGGTGAGATGCGAGGGATGGTAAGACCTGGGGATGACTGGTTAATTACTCTAACTATTAAGTCTATTAACGATGACATAGTTGAACTAGATTACATAGAAGAATCTAAGACTTTAATTAAAATTGAGAAAAATGGGGAAGTTATGAAGAGTTTTGAAGCAGATCAACGTGGTTGGGTTAGTGAGAAAGATATCGCACAAAATTTACTCAAGACTGAAGAAACTGCAGATGGAATATTACATTATCGCTTACGAAGAGCGATTCCAGGTAGAGCAAAAGTACGTCTCGAAAAATAGTATTTTATCCATTTTTTTATTTTTTACTCATTTTCAATAGTGTTAAGAAGTCTCTATAAAAAATGAAAAAAATAGGAGCTTAGTCCTAAGCTCTCTTTTTTGGTTGTTTGATAAGAAACGTCAGAACAACTCCAATTACCAACGTGATTCCCGAGATTATGAACGCCCAATGTTGGTTACCAGTGTCATTGAAATAACCACCCAATAGTGGTCCGAAAATTGCTCCGATTCCAAATGAGAAGAATACCCAACCATAGTTAGAGGAAAGATTTTTTCGACCGAATACTCCTCCAGTAGCCATAGGAAAAACAGTAAAGTTTGCCCCATAGTTAAACGCGATAATTGCCATGCCAATAAAGAGTGTTGCGGGTGTTTGTACAAG
>JAEOTN010000220.1 GCA_016839865.1 Promethearchaeota archaeon
GACCTCTACATGTACCCACCATAGACATATCTAATGTCCCCTTAGCCAAACTTTCAAAACATTTTTCAGTTGTTGACGTATCATGTGGTTTTACTTGGTAGAAACCCAATAAATCCATAATTGTTACAGCATTAAAAGTCTCTTCTAGCCATGGGAATAGTTCAAGTTCATCGAAAAAAACATGAATATAAGGCCAAGCAATCCTACCTTTCTCATCAGGTACACCTGCCACTCCATCTTTTACGTTTGTTTTTGCTGTATTAAGTGCAAATTCGCTCACTTTAACGGAAGCTTCGGTGCCACCTCCAAGCAGCATAGTTAACCAATTGCCAAAACCGCCCAGACTGTTAATAGGACAAGGAACAGCCCTTAACAGCTCATTAAACTCCATTATGTTTTTGCGTGCTTGATTAACATAGGTCATTGTTTGTTTAAATTTTTCTTCATCAAATTTATAATTTGTTTTTTGTTCTATCCAAAAAATCAGACTTTTCAGTTGTTTCAAAATATATTCTAATGTCTTTTCTTCGTAAAATTCTTTAAATTGTTCTCTTTCTGGGTCATATTCCCAATAAGGTAAATCTATTTGAAAAGAAGGAACTTTACACATATTTTGAAAAACTTGATAAGTAATTGCAATAGAATTACATGGTGTTGATGTGTAAAATAATAGATCTGGAATAGGTGCTTCTCCCTTTGTGTAAGCAGCGATAATAGGTCTTGATGCATTGCATATTGTCGGATTGTCTCCATACCCAAGCTGGTCTGTGAGATCGATATAAGGTTCATTGAAACGTAAAGGTGCTAGACCTACACTAAACATTTCTTGCATTATAGGCTGTAGCCCCATTGCATAAAATATTTCTGGACCAAAATTGAATGGATGCATGATTAAGGGTCTTCCTTCTTGTCTAGCTCTGCCCACATTGGCAAAAGTATCGAGCAACAATTCTATCATTGGCATATATTCTCGATCTTTAGCTTGTGATACAAAAGCTCGAAACATCCCTTTCCAAAGAACGAAATCCTTACCCCATTTTTCTCTTCCAATTTTTTTATACTTTTTCCACCATGGTTCTTCCATCAGTATCACCTCGCTTCTAATATCTCCATAAATGCTTGAAGTCGAGTTCTTACGGCTCCAACACCGCTTAAAATATATTCTTTCTCTAACTCAAGACAGGGGATACCTAACGCTTTCAATTCTTTTTGAAGCATGAAAATTTCCCCCCACCAAAATGGGCAAAATTTCATTCTCTGAAGAATTACCCCATCAACATTAAATTCTTTGATTAAATTTTTTACGAATTCTGTTCTTAAAGAATGTCCATCCGTCATTCGTGGACAAGAAATTTTCGATAGATAACGTCTAGCAAGTGCATCTATCGGGTCTGATGTCTCATCAACCAAATCCCAAAAATATCGAGTCCCATAGCATAAAGAATCAGTTACTACTAATCCACCTTGTTCTTCAATAACTTTTATAAACTCTGTATCATCAAGCATGCTTCCAACTACCATAATTCTAGCTTTCTTATCAGAATTCCCTTTTTTATCATGAGATTCTTTTATTAAATCGGCTAATAATTCATTGAATTTTTCCTTTGGAATTGTTACCCCAGCAATTAATACATTCATAATATCAGAACCTGAAAAAAATGGGGTTTCACTTTTTCTAAGCATGTATAAATCCTTTAAAAGCGTCCGGGATTTATTATAGATTTTTATTATTTGTTTAAGTTTTTCATCAGTGATTTTAATTCCAAAATTCTTCTCTAGGCTGGCTCTAAACTTAGATAGTTCATTTTTAAACCAGTCAATGGTAATATCATTTACAAAAGAGGGAATATTCAAAAAGTATTGATAAGGAAATGGTGTCTTGAATCTTATATTATCATAAAGACGACGGATTTGATCGCACGTGTTACCTGCAACGATACCATCAAGATACCCAAATTGCTTTCGATTTGCCAATTCAAGAGTGCAACGGGTATAATTACAAGTCGTAGGACACATGTATGCGTCACCCATTGGGGTGTCTGTGCAAGTTCTCGCCCTGACTCTGACCGGTAATATGTCAGCGGCATAAATGATCTCATCTGGAATATACGAACAAAAATATCCTAATGTCTTTTTTCCTTCTTTTTTCCAATTCTCGATCCACGAATTTGGAAGAGGGACAGCTTGACTAAATTTCTCCATTATTTCCACATCTAAAAAATTAATAAAATTCAACTTTTAAAATTAATTGTTAAAATGTAAATTCTAAAATAAAAAATAAATGTTGAAAATGGAAAATAAGAAAAAAATCAAAAAGATTAATTGATTAAAAATCATGAATTTTATAGGACGGAAGTAAATACCATCAGAAGTTCATAGGTTAGGAGAAATAATTCGTTGGAGATGGCATATAGGAACGCCTTTAGTGCCCTATCCTCTCTGGTTTGCAATCTACTTAATAGATGGACTCATGATCGATACTGCAGCGCCGGCAAGCTGGAGCGAACTTCGAGTATTCCTTCAATCACTACCCCCTGAAGAGTTTCCAGAGAATGTTGTTGTTACTCACGCCCATGAAGATCACGCTGGATGTTCGGGTTATCTAGTAGAGGAATTTGACTTGCCAGTTTATGCTCATGAAAAAGCTGTTAAAGTTCTCAAAAACGGATACGAGCTTGAAGATTGGCGACGGATGCTGTCCGGCGAGTGTATGCCACCCGTAGATCTCCAAGTTATCCCCTCAGGGCCAGTAACTACAAGAAGTGGAAAATTTACTTTCGAGATCATTAATTTACCAGGGCATGCACCATGTTTATTATTCCTTCTTGAAAGATCACAACAATGGGGATTCTGTAGTGATGCAGTTCTGCCAAACTATCAGATTCTCATGGGCCCACAGGTACCTAGCATTCAAGAGGACATACAACAGATTTATAACTCACTCGTAACCCTTAGAGAGCTCACTAAAGGGATGGATAAGTTGAGACTGTTTCCGACAAGTTATAACGAGTATAAAGATGGCAGGGAGCACATCGAGAAGAAGGTAACTGAAATTGAGATACTACATTCTCAAGTTCATACTTTAGCATCGCAAGGACTGCGTCTAAGAAAGATTCGGCGAAAGATCTTTGGAAGTGATCATATTGCTACAACTATAACACACGGACAAGCCTCCCAGATCAACCTTATAAATGCCTTGTTGGAGTGGTCCATTGATGATTGAAAAATTCATTAGAAATGGGCTTTTAAAAATTCCAAAACACGTTCAGATAGTTTCTTTTCTACCCCTATGTAAATATGATCTGTGTTAAAGGTAGCAAATTCTTTAGGTTCTTTTAATTTCTCAAAAAAGTCTTCGATTAAGTCTATTGGTATTATGAAGTCTCGGATGCCAATAGTTATTAATTTAGGTTTTTCCGATTCTAATAGAAAATCGAATTTCATCATAGATAAGGGTGGCGAAACCCCCACTAGAAATTTAATAGTTGGATCATCGTAAAATGCCCCTAATATTACTCGACTACCCCAACTATACCCACAGACACCTACTTTTTCAGTATTTAATTGCTCAATGGTCTTAAAATATTCTAAACCGTTTTTTGCATGTTCTTCTGCCTTTTCAATATTTGGATTTCGAATATCAAATTTAAAGGCTATAATCCCATTATCTTGTAATTTTTCACAAATAGCATTAACAACATTATTTTCCATAGATCCTCCAAATGCTGGATGTGGATGGAGAACTATAACACCAGGATTTTTACCCGAATCTTTAGGATAATATATAACGCCATTAATTACTTTATCCCCTGATTTGAAAGTAACATCTTTTTCCAATTATTTCACAAACCATAAAATATGATCTTAATTAAGCGGATATTCACCATA
>JAEOTN010000221.1 GCA_016839865.1 Promethearchaeota archaeon
GAAAAATGTTCCTAATTTCACAACAATTGACGAAATTAAGGAGGAATTTCTTCAATTTGGAAAATGAATAAAATTTGATATATCTTGATACGATTCTACCATTTCATGGCAATTATGAGCAGAGTTTTAACTTACAAGTTTTTTTCTCAGTTTAGTTATACATGAATTTAGTAAAAGTAGCAGCAGCCCAAGTATCGCCTTATTTTCTTGACATTGATAAAACTGTAAAAAAAGCATGTGACGTTATTTTAGAAGCTGGCGATAATGACGCTAATCTTGTTGTATTTCCAGAAGCGTTTATTCCAGGATATCCAGATTGGATTTGGTTGGTTCAAAATTATAAATCAGCAATTCTCAATGAATTATATACAGAGTTATTAGAGAATTCCATTTCTATTAAGGACAAGCATACCAAACTATTATGTGAGACTGCTAAAAAAGCTGGAATTCACGTAGTAATGGGAGTTAATGAGCGTAATTCAGAAGCGAGTAATAGTAGTGTCTACAATTCTGCTCTTTTTATCGATAATAAAGGAGAAATTCTCGGAATCCATAGGAAACTTATCCCCACGGGAGGAGAGAGACTAATCTGGGCTCAAGGTGACGGAAGTACAATGCACGTATTTGATACTCCATTTGGTAAACTTGGTGGTCTTATTTGCTGGGAGAATTATATGCCTCTTGCCAGAAATGCAATGTACGCTGAAGGAACGCAGATACTTGCAACCCCTACATGGGATAAAAGTGATAACTGGTTAGCAAGCCTTCAACATATTGCTCGGGAAGGTGGAATGTTTGTCATCAACTGTTGCATGCCTTTACGAAAGGATGAACTTCCTGATCGTTTAGAATTTAAAAAAGAATATCCAAGTGATCGAGAATGGGTAAATACTGGAAACAGTTGTATTATTAATCCCAAAGGCGAATTTCTTGCTGGACCAAGTAATGCAAAAGAAGAGATTCTTTATGCAGATCTTAATCTGAGGGAAATATTAGCTGCAAAGAGATTATTTGATGTGACTGGTCATTACGCAAGGCCAGACGTATTCAATTATTCAGTAAATAGAACTTAATTAAAGTTCGGACAATTTTTGAATTGCATCTTTTAGATTCATTTCATAACAATCTGCAAGAACCCATTCCTTATAACCCAAAATATCATTGATCTTAATCATGTGCTCGTTTGAGCCAGCGTTGTCTGTGGTCCAAAACTCAACCTGTGTATCTTCTAGTAATTTTTCCACCATTAGCGATTTCAGTGCTAATCCCAGACGATTCCCTCTATGTTCATGAACAACTCCAGTTAATAATTGCCAACCAACACTAGGAAGATATTTTCCAACCATTGTCTCTGTCATACCCACTGGCTCATTATCTTTCAAAGCAACATAGGTATAGTGTTTGAAACCAAGCTCTTTACTTCGATCTTTTTCATTCATAAATCTCTGAATATTTACATTTGCAGTTTCCATTGATGAGTCTTCCTTTGTCATATCATTTCTTATAGCATTGTCCATTTGAATATACGAGGTCATATCTAGGTCATCAAAGTCACAATACTCGTACAGCCGGATCTCATAACCTTTTTTTGCCACTTTATCAAGAAGTATGCGATTTTCCTCTTTTATTTTGTTTAGATCAATACTTTGAATTTCAGATACACTTTGTCGTGTAAGATATACTACAGGAGCATGAAGCAGGTTATCAAAGAATTCTTTCCCCTCTGATTTTTGTAAAGCCCAAAAATCAATGATTTCAACTTCATCAGGAAGTATTTCCAAGATTTTCTCCAATATTTTGGTTCCATATCCCTTTTTACGAAACTTGGGATCCACATATAATTCATCAATAATGGCCCGATTTTTATTTTCATATATACTTCGTTCGTACGAACCAAAACCAACGAATTCATTGTTTACAACTAATAGTATATACTGCATTTCGGAATATTTTTGATCAGGTTGGTCTAGCTGTTTTCGATAGTACTCGACATCTGCAGGTGGCATTGTATATGCAAATGCCCAGAATGCCCGTTTGAACAAACAAAATTGCTCAACCAGGTGTGGAGGAATATCTGATTTGGATATCACAAGAAAGGAGATGTCGTCCATAGAAACTAATGTCAATCCAACTCTTATTAGGATAACGTTGTAGTCTGCTAGGAATAACTAGATATCAGATATCTCGTGTAATTTTCGATGACCTCGTATAATATCACCAATGCTCACAATGCCAATTAGTTCCTCTCTCTCATCAATCACTGGAGCCCTTTCTACATCATTATCAAGCATTATTTGCAATGCTTCCCTACCAGTCATTTGCTTGTTGACAGATAGAATGTTTTTACTCATATAATCACTTACAACTCTACTATCATCTTTTTCATCTATCCGGAGAATGTCTTCTTCATAGATCATCCCTATTATCAGATAATCGTCGCTTGATTGAATCACGGGAAAATCACGCTTGGAAGATTCCGTAACAATGGTTTTCATATCAGCAATTAGCATATCCTGTGTTGCATAAACAGTTTTTGATTTTGGAGTCATTACGTTTTCAATGGTAAAGCCTTCATGTTGATCGTAATCCCGTAATTCATGAACTAATTTGGCATCTCTGCTACGTAACTGCCCACGATAGAGTGAACGAGGTCCTGAAACAACGTACGAGGATATGTTTGCAAGAACCATGGGTATAATCAAATTTGGTAAACCAGTGATTTCAAGAATTAATAGAACAGAAGCCACTGGTGTTTTTGTTGTGGCTGCATGGGCCCCACTCATGCCAACAATTGCCCATGCAGTTATAGTGACCGGATTTGTTATATTTAGCAGAATGGCGAAAATGATACCTGCTTGCGCCCCGATAGATAAACTGGGGCCAAATATCCCTCCGGGAAATCCTGAACCAATTATTGCCGTTGTAGCGATGATTTCAATAATTATTGCGATAAGAAGAACGGTGATTCTTAGTTCTTCATTCTCGGCATCAGTTATAAAATCTGAAATAATATCGAATGAGGATATACCTTCGATTATATGGAATTCGGGAATCAGTATTAAACCGATAATAATTACAAATAATGCAATAGAGAGTCCTAGTAATATTTGTATGTGGTTTCTGAATCTTTGAATAAACTGATCGGTGTAATTGTAGTAGAACTCTATGAAGACCCTACCAATCAGACCAGTAATAATTCCAAGTAGAATCGCAAGTATTGAATTATAGACATTAATTTTCAATTCTGCGATGCCTAAATTGAAAATATCTAATGTAATCTCGATGATATTACTATTAACAAAGGAGATAATTGATTTTGCAGTTACAGCTGCGGTTACTGATGCCAGAAATGCTGCCATAAGCATTGGTTCGTCTGAATCTTCCTTATAGGGAACCTCGGCTGCGAATATTGCGGATCCGAATGGTGCTTGAAATAAAGCTCCAGTTGATGCCGCGGATCCTAAGGTTATGGCCTGATGTTGATATTCCTCTGGAACATTACCCCAGGAAGCAATTTTCGTGGCTATGGCACTACCAATAATTAATGCAGGACCTTCTCTTCCTACAGGAAGGCCAGCACCGATGGTTATTGATGAGTTTACGAATTTCTTTGCTCCGACTTCTGGTGGGATTGGTTTCTCATTATGCCTTTGTGAGATAACATAGGTTATTCCATTTTCATTTGGATTCTCAAATTTTACATACACTAGAATAGCAATTATGATACCACCTATTGCCATTCCAATAAGTGGATAAGACAAATAACTCAATGACTTCGCAATTAAAAGAATTACCACATAAAATGCAGACATGAAAATTCCGACAACTATTCCGATTAACAAAGCTAAAGGGATCCATTGTTTGATGTGAGCTTCAAATCGATCCTCATCTGATACTTTACCTAAACTGAGTATGCGATTAAAAAACATCGACATTGGATATAGTTGATTTTTTTTTAATTATTAAATCATTGTTTGAAACAACATGTACTAAGTGAGACTTTTTTTCTTTAACTTTCATCGAAGGAATCTAGTTTGTTCCCCTCATCATCTTACCATCATGAACCTCATCGAAGAGTAATCTTTCAGTTTCTTCCTGCCGACTTATTGATTTTTCTTTACGATATATACTCATAACATCACTTCTAGTCACCCATCCAATTAGTTTTAATGAATCATCATGTTCAAGTACTGGAAATCGGTTTATGTTTTTCTCTACCATTTTGATGAATAGAACAGATAAAGGACATTCTGGACCGACTGTAATTACGTCTTTAGTACATACTTCTGATACGATCCATTCTTTCATATCTAGTTGATCAAGTGCCTTATCAACATCATGTTCTGTAATAATCCCTACAAGTATTCCATTTTCAACAACTGGATATCCAGTGTGGCCTTTGGTTTTCATAAGATGTAACACGTATTCTATTCTATCTTTTGGGGATACGGTAGTTGGTTTTGTCACCATTATATCTTGGACTTTGATTTCTTCTAGAAAATCGATTGCGGGAACAAATTTCACTCCTCTTCTATCCAATTTAAGAATGTAAATATCCTCTGGAAGAAGCAATTTACTAACCATCCAAGCTGATGCCACAGTGAACATTAAAGGGATGATTAGATGAAAATCATTAACCATCTCACTTGTCATAATAATAGCAGTTAACGGAGCACGAGCTGTACCCGCGAACAACGCAGCCATTCCCAACATAGCAAATATTTCGATTTCAAAATTAGTGTATCCGGTTTTTTCAACAAGTAAACCGAATACAGTCCCTAGCATCACACCTTGAAAGAGAGTTGGGGCAAACACACCCCCTGAACCTCCTGAACCAATTGATAAGGACGTAGCAATAAGTTTTGCAAACACGAAAACGAATGCTGTTTGCAAAGCGAGTTTTAATGCAAAAGCATCATCAATTGGATCATAAGTGGTTCCATTCACTTCTGGAAACCAAATTTCAATTATTCCTACTCCTAGACCACCAATACCAGCGAGTAAAATTGGAGAAACAGGTATTCTTTCTAATATGTCTTCTATCCAATAGAAACTACGAGTCCAAAAAACTGCGAATAAACCCAAGCTTAGACCTAGTATAATGAATAGTGGAATATTTGCATAGTGGGAATCAGATAGATACGTGGGAAATACGAATGCAGGATTAGAACCTAAAAAAAAATCCCCAATTGATGTACCTACTACAGAACTAACTAGTAATGGAAGTGGAGAAAATGCTTTTCTATCCCGTCGAATAACCTCTAGACCAAAAAGAGTTCCCCCAAGTGGAGCATTAAAAGTTGCGGCAATTCCA
>JAEOTN010000013.1 GCA_016839865.1 Promethearchaeota archaeon
GCACCGAGGCAAGTTATGGAAGGAAGTATTGCAGTGTTTCTGGTCTTAGTTATTCTACAACATATCATTGGTATGTGAATGCGACGGATGGTGAGAGTTGGAAGCGCCGTATATACTCGTTTACAACCAAAGACTTACCAGATGAAGATCCTCAAAGAGGTGGCGAAGAGCCTCCCCCACCAGAAAATGAACCTGAAGAAAACAATCCACCAATGACTCCATCACAACCATCTGGTCCAACTGTACTAGAACTCGGTTTAGAATATTGGTTTTCAAGTTCTTCATCTGATAATGATAGCGACCTGGTGAGTCTGAAGTTTGATTGGGGCGATGGAAATTGCAGTAATTGGAGCGAGTTTGTCTCATCTGAAACGGTGGTGAATATGTCCCATTGTTGGACTTCTCCAGGGGAATTTGAGATTCGTGTTATTGCACAAGATGAAAATAGATCAGAAAGTGATTGGGCTATACCACTGTTAATTCTTGTATCAACTTCTCATCTAGAAGGACAAATACCTATTATCCCAGCTATTATAATTATCAATCAGACATATCTCGAAGGACAGGGATCGCGAGTAATCTTGGACGCATCAGCTAGCTACGATCCAGATGGAGAAATCACCGCATATGAGTGGTCATATGGAGATGGCAACTCTGGCGAGGGCATTAGACCAATCCATATTTATCAAACTCCTGGAATCTATGAAATCGCCTTGGTTGTCACTGATAACGATGGCAATACATTAAGTAAAAGCACAACAATTATTGTGGATTCGCCGATAGAGGAATCAAACTCAGAAGAAAAACAAGTTGGTCTTAGCTTTCTTATCGAAGGAATTATCGGTATCTTACTCACAGTTATGATTTGTTTAATCCTTGTTTTCAAACAAAATGTATGGGAAACTTTATGGACTTTTAAACAGTTAATCAAGAGAAATACAAAAAATACATCCCTGGTGGGGAGAAAAAGCTCAGGAATTTTAGTTACTCTATTTGATAATTTAAAAACTATGCCAAACTTCATTATCAAGAAAATCTCAAAAATATCAAATAAAAATTTCACGCATTCTGAGATTGAAGTCGAATCAATTCCTTATCAAAAACCCTATGATGAACTGGAATATCACTATGTACGCGAACAGATTGATCAACTGATTCGTATGCGCAGACAACTTGATAGGCTATCCATAATTGAAGATTGAGGAAAAGACAATTCCCTCTGCTCAATTTTTTTAGAAGTATCTAAAACTTTTAACCCAAGAGCATAAAATTAAAAGGAAAATGGATTAGAAAATACCCCTTGTCTAAATATTATAACTTCATTATATAATAAAATAATTTGACCTTGTTACTCTGCATTTTTACATTTAATTCCATATTAAAATTCATTACTTTAAAATAATTTATCAAGTTATTCGATGAGTAAAGTTCATTTCTTGATGGCAATATATTCTGCATAGAAACTTGCGGACAACCAATTTAATAAAGGATTCCTAGATAATTGGGACCGAATTAGCCATAGAGAAAATAGTAATCGGGAATGTCGATAATAGATAGGAGCATCTAATCGCTCCAGATATCGTCGATTGAAGATTTTTTTTGTCAATTTATCAATCAGGTGGACAGAGTTAGCTCGATAATAACACGGGTCCTGACTAACCTTATCTATTGTTATTTTCATAAGCAAACTTTCCATTTTTTTCTGAAGAGCGAAGGGAGTATATTTTACTAGAATGCCAGAAAGATTTTTAACATTAGGAACTAGTAATAATAAAATTCCATCAGGTTTCAGAACTCGATGTACCTCTTTCAAGAATTGCTCAGGATGTTCTAGATGTTCAAGAACCCAGCAAGAATATACAATATCAAAGAATGAATCTGGAAACGGAATTTTTTCAATATTTGCTTCCATGAAATAAAGATTATCCGCTTGATATTTTTCCTTTGCCTCATTGATTCTTTTTTCTTTAAAATCTATCCCCACAATTACCCTAGCAATTGAAGAAAGACTGTATGCAGTATAACCAGTTCCACAACCTGCGTCTAACACAACTTTCTCTTTAATATTTCTTACCAATAAGCGCATTTCCCGCTTCCAAACACTTCGATAGAGCCCTCTATCTTGAAGCCAATGAAATGCATCAAATCCCCCTTTCATAAAATTAAAATCCATGATACAATGTTGTATGTATATTCAGCTATATATTTTCTTGGATTTAAAATAATATATAGTTATCTATCATCTATTGTTTTATTACAAATCGATAAAAAAAATGTTTGAGGTATTGTGTATTTTCATTTACCTTAACTTTAATAGTTACTCGATCTTGGCTATTATTTCTAATAAGGAACAAAACGAAGGTTTTTATGCAATATTTCTTTTCCCATAGAACATGGATGGATACCTCTTGAAGGATCATAAAATTGTAATAACAGGTGGTGCAGGATTTATCGGTTCAAATTTAGCCAGAGAACTTTCTAAAGAAAATGAAGTTACAGTCATTGATAATTTATCAACAGGACATATTGAAAATATTCAGGATTTAGTTGATAATCAGGTTAGTTTTCTAAATGCATCGATTACAGATCTTAATGTTTTAAGAAAAATATTCAGAAATATTCACTATGTTTTCCACGAGGCTGCAATACCTTCGGTAATAAGAAGTGTTAATGACCCACTGAGCTCAAATAATGCAAATTGTACAGGTACACTTAATGTACTGATAGCCGCTAAGGAAAATAAGGTAAAGAAAGTAATTTATGCCTCTTCAAGTAGCATCTACGGGGATACACCCACTTTACCAAAAAAAGAAAATATGACTCCCAATCCATTATCCCCATATGCTGTATCCAAACTTGTAGGGGAATATTATTGCGAGGTTTTTCGAAATATTTTTGGTTTATCTACAGTAA
>JAEOTN010000222.1 GCA_016839865.1 Promethearchaeota archaeon
ACTCTGGTTTCTTCTCTCGTAAGTTTTGAAGACATACACGTTTCACTTAAGATAAAATAGGATTTCTTCATATTTATGTTTTTGTGAAAATTTCGAATTCGTAATTTTTCATTTTACCGAAACACTTAAATATGAAACTTGTGTATATTAGGTTATGATTCGAAAATTCCCAAAAAATCGAATTCGTAACCAAACTAAAAACCAAATACGGAGGTAAAAAACATGAACGCATACATGATGGAAAAAATCCAAGAATTTGAAAGAAAAATCAAAGAATACCGAAAAAACTAATTTTTTTAACCCTTTTCCTACTTTTGAGCAACTAGCGCTATTTGGAGTCTTGTTATCTTACCAACCTTTTAGTATCTCTCTCACTTCACGTGCGGATCTCTTGATTTGATAAAAAAGTAATCCTTGTTTAATTGTCTTCTTCGTAACTCCTACCATCAATATTTCCGTTCCTGCAGGGGTTACCATGAATAATTCATCTCCTATCTCGAAATAGAAGTCTTGGAATTCTCCAATTTTGCGCAGAGAATTGTTACTTTCAAAATTATTAAAAGCAATAGCAATACTTTTAAAATCCTTTTCCGTCCACTTTCTATTTCCTATTTTGAATTGATTTTTAGGATAGGTACAAAATACCGTTCCTTCCAGATGTATCACTGCACTACATGAGCCTTCAATTCCAACTGTAAAATCTTCCAATGCTTTAGATATTTTCTCCTCGTCAATTTTAATGTCAAACACTTTAGATTATCCTCCTGCACCCATTATTTTGAGAATTTCTTTAGTTGTCAATCTCATATCGAGGAAAACTAATCCTAATTTCACCTGGCTTCCTACAATGCTAACAAGAGACAACTCAGCATCGATTGGTTGAAGAACAATCGATCCATGAGATCCCCGAAATAATGTTTGTTTGAAATCATCCTCTGCATCGATTTCATCAATGAATCGTTGTGTAGCTGCAACGAGTTTCACTAATGCTGGTGGGAGATACTCCTCTTCATCTTTTTTTGTTGAATCGATCCACTTCTTTGAGAGGACTTCACCGAATTTGCTAATTACTGCTGTAAATGCCATTTCCGGGGTTTTATTTATCAATTCATCCAAGATGTCATCTAAACTGCGAATTTACCTCACCAATTATAAGTTTTTATTAGCGATGGAAAGACTTTTTCGATATTTTGACCTGTTTTTGAGCTGATATTCAAGTAAGGTAATTCTGAATTGGTGATTTTCTCTAAAACACTTTTAAATCTTCCTTGGAGCTCAGATATTTCAGAATCTTTTATGATTTCTTTATCCCATTCGTCTGCTTTACTCCCTACAAGCATGAATGGGATGTGATCAATTTCCGCAAATACTTCATTAAGAAATTCCTCAACACCTTTCAAAGATCTTTTTCTACTGAGGCTGAACATGAAAATTATACCATCTGGTTCAAATATCTCATAAAAAGCAATACGATCTTTACGGAATTGAGGTTGTCCTCCTACGTCTAATATTGAAACCTTATGAGATTTAACATTAGTTGTTGATTCTTCATATGCAACGGTAAAATCCATATGTTCATGGAATTTTCCCTCTGCTAATCGTCTGAGAAAAGTGGTTTTTCCTACTGCTCCTGGTCCTGCCAAAATTAGTCGTAAATTCTGTTTCAAATTTATGTCTCCTCCTTTGCACGTTCTTGATTATTGAATCGTAAAATTGCTTTATCCTTGGCATTCAAATACCTTTCATAATCCACTTCAACTGTGGTCTTGTATTTTTTAAATTTACCTAACTTTCGATATTGCTGTAAATCTTCCTCAATCAGTGATTTGATAGAATTTAACATTAATATGATATTTGCCCGGATTTTATTTACCTCTGAAGTGTTGAAATCTGATCTAATACTTGCATTGAAGACTTCTAACAGCTGCAATGTATTCAAAATGAGTTGACGCTGCTGTTTTTCGGTCAACACAAAAAAGGCTTGTCCTGTAGAATGATATAACTCATCAATGTCTTTCTTAAGATCTAATTCTGTAATTTTAAATTCCGTTTTTCCAATTAAGTCCATCTTATTCAAGATTTTCAAAATATTGTTATAAAAAGGCAATAATCGGTTGATCAAAGCATCTGTAGCAACTTGCTCATTTTTTTTCCTCATGTTAACAAAATATGCAAGTAAAAAGGAAATGATACCTCCTATCGCCGATAGAAATATCTGATAATCTGAAAAAAAATCTGCAACACTCAAATTTCTTCACCAAGATTAAGATGGGGAGGAAGTAGTTATTTAATATTTCGTCTTCTGAGTTGAGTTTATGTTCATTATGAAAAATACTTGGTAAGAGATTTCAATTGTACTCTACTTTTTCATGGTTTTAAGAAGCAGTCAATGGAAATACATCTTATACAATAATCTCTTATATATGATTTAGGGTGATAAATGCACTCCCAAGTTGCACTTTTACAAGTTTTTGAATTGGAATCACTTCAAAATCTGTCTTTCTCAGTATTTCATCTACAATACTCGTCGTCCGTGCATCAATTTCCTGTTTAATTTTGATAAGTGTATCCGCTTTTTCAGGATGAGTCGATAGTACTTCATCACACAGTCTTGACATCATCCCACACCTTAACGATGCATAATATCGACTCGCAATCATCGTATCAAAAGCCTGAGCTACCGTTGCTTTTCCCTCATACTTATCAGATGTTTTTGCAAATTTAATCTCCGGCTCCAACCTTTTCTCGAAATTCTCAATATAATCTGAAATAGCTGTGAAAAATCTTGAAGAACGAGTACAGAAATCACGGAATAGTTCAAAACGCTCTTTACAAAATTTAAATAGATCGATATAAAAATCGTACAATTCCAGTAACTTCTCTCTACGTTCATATTCGGAGGGAGAGTCATCATCTAATTTTGTATCATAAAAATACGGCATCTCACACACTAACGTAATCGCTTTATTATCAGTTACATGCTTTAGATAATCATCAGAAGAAGTTCCGCTTTTTATTAACTCTTGTGGGTTTTCTGCACCATTTTCTTCATAAAAATCATAAATTTCTTGAATTCCAAACATTTGAAAAACTGCGGAATGAAGTTCTTTGATAAATGGGGCTTCAGGTTCTCCACGATGAATTGGTAATTTAAGGTCCTCCACCATTTGCACCATTTCAGGATACATCTCCTTGATATCGTGTGTAATATACCAATATACTCCACAAAAACCTGCATTGTGTAAACTATACATAAAATCCGGTTTGACTTCATTGATTAATTTTATTAGCGCTCTGGTCTCAGGAGGTGGGGAATCGAACTTCAGCTTTTTATATTCTACCGGGAACGTCCATTCCATCTGCTCATGGCCTGGGGGGCGATAAAAATTCTGTGCATACTTCAGGGGGGTGAATTCACCCTTAAACCAACCCTCATTCAATTTTGCGCCTTCAATATCAATCACTTTTATGAGATACCACGTATAATCCCACTGCTTGAGGAAGTCAGGATTCTGTACAAGGTAATGAGATAGATATTCGACGGTCATGCTACCAATGGGTTCATTAGGATGCGGAAATGCAAACCATAATGCATTTTTTTTTCCATTTCCAATTTTTAAACAGAGAATGGGACTCCCTAAATC
>JAEOTN010000223.1 GCA_016839865.1 Promethearchaeota archaeon
AAACTTCATCAGATAGTATAAGGAGTGTAATTCTTCGAGTGTGGGCGATTCGGTCTGATGTCTGTTTTTTATTTTCGAAGAATAAACGATTCTTTTCCTAACTCTACAGGATAATCTTTTATAATTTTGTAGTCCAGATGATTCACTGGTGATGGGATAGCTATTGATTATTATGATGCGATAACATCCGACCTTTTAATCTAATATTGGTGAATAAATTTGGTAGAAATTAGCATGGAAGATTTGTTTTCAGGATTCATTCGAAATTATTCCTCTTTTGGAATTAGAGACGATACTAACTGGACAAAATGGACCCATAAAATTCTAGGCTTTTATGCGCAACTTGGACGTATGCTGGGAGCTTATGTCGAGTATGAATGGAATTCTTTGGATTTGATCTGGTTCTGGAGTTTGAAAGAGAAAGAGGCAGGGGAACCCTGGTTGCATGTAGAGCATGAAAACGATCCAGATCGACTTAAGAATTTATTAGGAAAAATCGACGAATCAGAAGCATTAACTATTATTGCAATTGGTTATCCACCTTCTACAAAAGACTCTAAGAAATTTATGGCTAAAGTTGAGGATATCAAGCGAGAATGGAAAGATCTTGAAATCCTTGTCGTATTGGATGCAGAAGCTTATGAGGAAGATCCTGTTTCCATTACTGGGTCTATTTGTAGATATGGGAGACCAACAAAAATAATTGAGGCCAAAAAAGTCCATTCTACTGATGGTTCTTTATATGCTTATTTGGTTGATAAGTAGACTGGGAATAATGCTTATTTCAGATAGTAAAAGGAGTGTAATTCTTCGAGTGTGAGCGTTTCGGTCTGATGTCTGGTTTTTTATTTTCGAAGAATGAATTGAGATTCAAATATTTCCGACAAAAAACTAGAAATTCTTTTCTTTTTGGATATATGCGCCTTTTTTTCTAGTAACGCGAAAGCATTCTCTAGATCCCTTTTTAATTCGATAATCTCCTCAAATGACATGAATGCAGATATTTAACTTCCCATAAAGTCTTGTAGGATATCAACTGGAGAAGAGAATATGGATCGTTGTCAGATTTGTGGATTCGACGAATATCTTGTCCAATGTTCTCGCTGTCATAATGTGAGAAGTTTGGAGTTTAAAGCGTTTTTTTGAATCTCGAACTTTTAGTTGACGACCCAATATACGTTGTTCCTTTGAGGTTAATTTACGCCAACTTTTTCCAGCTTCATTTAACGTCATTGACCGAGATATTTGGATTTGTATGATTCTTGCGAAATCAGTGAGGATAAGCGATTCTTCTCTATCACCTTTTTAAATACGCTTGAACCTCATCTATTTTTAGCGTATAGTAAATTTATTGCAAATATACTGGAGATCCTCCCATTTGAAGTTAGTTGGGGAGCTTATATGGATATAGCTAAAAAGATGCTGAATGTCAGTTGGTAAATTTCAGCTCTTATTTAATTCAATCAATTCCCGATTGAACGAATTTAGGGTGTTCATAAAGGCGTCACGGAATAAAGGGATGGTGAATCTCGAAATGAACCCCCCATCAGATCCTGGACCAGATCCGAAATAGTCTAATTCTCTCAAAGAAGATTCTTTTTATATAGAGTCTTCCCCTCGATTTTTTTTCAATCAAAAATAGTTTCACTGAAAACATAAGGTTTTATCCATTGTTCCTGTGTTGAATCGTACCATTCCTTTTGAGAGTATTTCCCTCTATAGTATAGGGAGACAGGGAAAACTTTCCACTTCAAGATGTTGTTCATCCATTGAAATAGTTTTGGGGTTAATCTTGTCCAGATTTGAGTTTCTTGATCTGTATAGTATATATTCGCACTCGATAGGTATCCTAGAAACAAATTTAACTTTTTTTGGTTTATATCAGCTGGAATTTGCACCCAGTACCCATCAAGTGAAAAGTCACGATATAATCGGATCGGGGTTAAATTGAGATGAATTACTCGTAACTGAAACATATATTGCAAGAGTCTTTGATCTTTTTTATTTAATCTAAAATTGGAATGACCTTGTGATTCCAGCTCTTGAAATGTAAAGGGTGCAAGTGATTTGCAATACAGATCGATAAATTGTTCTGGAGTAATCCTAGTCCTATCAGACCGAAAATCCCATTTTTTGTTAAATAAGGGTGTTGGAAAAAAAGAGGAAGAGCGTGAAATCGTATTACCAGTATTTTTTGATGTCAATTGCAGTTCTAATTGACGATATTCAGCTGAAGTTAGTTTTCGCCATCCTTTTTCAGGTACATATAACATCAATGAGTGAGACAGTTGGATTTCTTTGACCCTTGTTAATTGATAGGCTAAAAGGATTTCTTGACTTTTCAGCTTTTCAAAAAAACTTTGCATAAGATTTATGGTACCATCAGGGAGCAAGAATGTTCCATAATAGCTATTGGAATTTTGGATATGATAAATAATTGCGGTATTTAATGTAGTGTTTCTTGGGTCATTAAAATCAATGATATCAAATGGAGAAGTAGAGTCTTCAAGCGTTATATGAAAGAGACAAGGTTCCAACCCAAAAGCAGGCTGATATAATCTAATCTCCCATAAAGTATCTAGGAGAGTAAAAAAACGATCCAACTCAAGAATGAATCTTCGATTAGGTTTTAATTTCGAAACCGCTCTTTTTACCACTTGTTGATTTAAAGCTCGTGGGCCTTCTTTGTTTATGTAAGAGAATATGATTTTCAATACTTCAATTTGTTCTTCAGTTAAGAAAACATTAAGCTTATTGCACGCATATTGCAACGTTTCAAAACTCTGATTAGAGAGACGAGTATTGGTCTTGATTAATTCGAAAAATCCTGGAGTTGTTGAATCACCACGAATGTATCTACTAAGATAATTATAAAAATCTGTTGGATAAAAACCTGCTGCAGTCAAAATCCGATTTGCATTGTTTAAATAATCAGCTGCAAACCACATAAACGGGAGATAATAGTATTTTTTATGACTTCGGTAGTGTTTTACCAAAAAATCATCGATAATTTTATAGACCTGATTTCTCCCTTCTGAAATGTTCCTCCTAGATGATTGACTAATTTTTTGAAGAGTTTTCATAAATTCTGTTAGAATGATTTTTTCTTCAAATGGATATTGTTCAATGTGAGGCGTTAACTTCTCCATAATGACTTTAACCAATATGTTAAACCCTTCTCCACCATGATCCACTCTTTAACTACCTCTGAACCATTTAAGAATTGATATTGCACCTTTTAAGCATTTTTACTTAGAATTACCTGAATTTTATGATTTTGAAACTCTGTACGCCATATTCAAGAAAGTATGTTTTTAAAAATCTATGGATACATATAAAGCTCTTATAAAAGACGTGTTGGATTTGTGACAGGAAGACGTTCTCAGTACGAGAGGAACGGGACGTCGGCGCCTCTAGTCTACGGGTTATCCGGAAGGGTACCGCCCGGCCGCCACGCGCCAAGCGATAAGTGCTGAAT
>JAEOTN010000224.1 GCA_016839865.1 Promethearchaeota archaeon
ATAATATTAATAATGAACAAGGAAAATTCGTTAGCATCAAGGTTATCGATATGGGGCAAGGTATAAAACCTGATGATATTCATAAAATCTTCAATCCTTATTACACAACAAAAATTGGTTCTCATGGTCTTGGTTTGGCAATTTGTAATACAATAATTCATAATCACAGAGGAGAAATAACGGTAGATTCTATACCCGAAAAAGAAACTGTGTTTAAAATTACAATTCCTGCTTATTTTGAGACGGATGAAAAGATAAAAAAAGAAAATGCTGATGTACTAGTTCTTGAAGAAGACGTAAATATTATTCACGCTTTGAAGAAAAATCTGCAAAAAATTGGATATTCTATGGATTTCGCATCTACATGTCATGAAGTGAAAAGACTATTTGAAGAATCTGCTCAAAACAATACACCATATAAAATCATCATTCTCGATTCTTCTATACCTGAAGATGGATTTCTCTGCCATACTACTCAGATTTTCAAGAAAATTTGCAAAGAAGTGAAGATTATCATATCTTCTGATGTTGCACTAGATCCTATAAACAAAAATTATGAAGAACATGGATTTGATGCATTTTTACCCAAACCCTATCAAATCAAGGATATTCGAAATTTGTTTGATTCATTAGTCGTAGTTATGTGAAATTTTTTTAGGTTTAGCTATTAAAGTTAAAAGTAAAACGAATTATTTTCTTTAAGGGCTACAGTCTGATTACTTATGGTTTCGAAAAACAATAATGAACGATTTTCTCGTGTTAGATATTTCAGTAGAAAGAAATATCTAACCGATTATAAAGAATACGATTCAAAATTGAAAGCACGGGCAGTCGTGCTTTATTTCAAAGCCAAACATGCTGGAATTATTCCAATTCGAGCTCGTGTAATCGATAGAGGAAATTTTTGTCAAGTCTATTTTGATGAAAACACCTATAACCAGATGAAACAAGGGATTGTAAAATTACCAGATTTTTCAGATGTGCCCCAAGCTGTCATACGTAAAGTCCAATCCAGTCAGAAAATTGATTCGAAATCAAAATCAGGACATGACATTCGAGAAATCAAATCGAATTATATGTATGGACGAAAAGAAAAATATCAAGTTGTTAAACTAGAAAAAGAGAAACCCAAGCACGAATTGTTGAGAGATACACGTAGAAAACAGAAATTGAGTTCAAAAGATACACTCGAAGATAGTTTAAGATTCATGTTATTGATTGAAATTTTACATAACATGTATTTGATCCCCGATGATATTTACGATTTGAAGTATTGGGCTAATAAGGACGCGTTTGATGCGGTATATGCACTTTGGGAACAAGAGAAAGATTTGAATGATAGTTTAGACATCATTCATGATACTTTCATGGATTCTTGCCCAAAATGTGGTAGTGAGATGAATGAAAATTTCATTGTGCTGGGTGGACAGGGCAGATTGGCAGTTTACCAGTGTGTTTTATGTAAGTTTTATTTACCACGCACAGTTGAGTAAAATCGAGTATTTAGTAATACTTATGATGTGAATCCCACAGCTAATTTTCGAATTATTTACACGTTATTAGATAAGATCCAGATAAAAAAATTAACAACACAGCGATAATAACGCTTTTTTAAGCCGAGATAAACTCTTTATCACTAAAGAAAAATGCAAATATTGCTAATATTGCATGATTAACATTGACATCGTAGATTCAATTGATAGATGGATATGACTGAGTATTTGTGAGATCGGATTAAATCGGTTAATGTCGGCTATATATTCGTGGAAATGTTTATATTTTCATTCCGTAACTACATATCACTGAGATCGTACTAAGGTTGAGAAAAAGGATTCTCAGAAGGGCAGAATCTCTGAAAGAACACCTACTATCCACCTCTATAATGCGGATCTCCATTTGAATCTCCTGCCATATCCAACTACACAAGTGAATTCGTATCTTCACCGTCGATATCAACGTGATTCAGATCCTCTTAATAAAATTGCTCTCTATAGTTAAAGAGTTATTTTGTCGCAACACTCTAATAGAAAATGATTAATGTCGGAATACATAAGAATAGGTGTAAAATTAATTGATCAATGACCAAAATGATGAGATTTTCATGGAAGAATTCGAATTGGATTCTATTTTACCAAAATATATCATAAACTCACAAGCAGAAAAAGAACCATTTGATTTAGATCGAATTCGAAAGAGTCTGATTATTGATGTAGGCTTAGATGATGAGATTTCTTCCGAAATAATAGAAGCTGTTGTTCGTAAAATCGTTGGTTTACTTAGTTTACAATACAAATCGATTTCTACCTATGCAGTAAAGGATTTCATTTGTGAAGAATTCTCATCCCGAGGAATGGATAAGTATCGGGACATATATGTGAGAATTGAGAAGAAAAAACGGACAAAATTCGTCTTATCAGATCAATTTATTGATCAATATAGAGGTACTCAACCTGAATGGGGACCCTTAGGGTATATCACATACAAACGCACCTATGCACGGCCAATTGAGGGAGAAAATCGAACAGAAGAGTTTTTCGAAACCATTCGTCGTGTAGTTGAGGGTTGCTTTTCACTTCAAAAAGAACATTGCATTAAGCTAAGTCTTCCTTGGGATGAAGAAAAAGCACGAAAGTCTGCAGAAATTATGTATGTAAAGATGTGGAACTTTAAATTCAGCGCACCAGGACGTGGTTTGTGGGTAATGGGAACACCCTTTATTGACAAACATGGTTCAATGGCTCTAAATAATTGTGGGTTTTGTTCCACTGAAGATATTGACATAAAGGGTCCTATGGCATTCCAATGGTGTATGGATGCACTCATGCTTGGTGTGGGAGTGGGATTTGATACCAAAGGAGCAGGAAAAGTTACCCTCAAACAACCGGAAGAATCGAAAAGTGTTTATGTGATTCCAGACTCTCGAGAAGGTTGGGTAAAAGCGCTAGGAAAAGTATTAGATGGCTTATTCTTAGGAAATGCAATCCCTGAGTTTGATTATTCTCAAATACGCCCAGCAGGAGCTCCTATCAAAGGATTTGGAGGAGTAGCTTCTGGTCCTGGACCTCTAAAAGAGATGTTAGAAGACATTGAAAAAATGCTCCTGGAGAAAGTAGGAAATTCTCTTACATCTACAGATATTGTGGATATTTTCAATTTAATCGGTAAATGTGTGGTTGCAGGAAATGTACGAAGATCCGCTGAAATAGCTCTTGGAAATATGGAAGATGATGATTTCATTAATATGAAACAAGATATGGAATTGCTTAAACACCATAGATGGGCTAGTAATAACTCAGTCATTGCTCATGTAGGGATGAAATATGACTCCATAGTAGAAGGAATTGCCACTAATGGAGAACCTGGTGTGTTATGGCTTGATAACGCCCAAAACTACTCAAGAATCAATGGAGAACCAGATTATATAGACAAAAAAGCAAAAGGTGTGAATCCATGCGGAGAACAAACCTTGGAAAGCTTCGAGCTATGCTGTTTGGTAGAAACTTTCCCTTCACGACATGAAACCTATGAAGAATATCAAGATACGCTTAAATACGCCTATCTGTATGCAAAATCAGTAACTTTGGAAAATACACATTGGGCATTCACCAATGCTGTAATGGGTAAAAACAGACGAATTGGTACATCCCAAAGCGGTATTATTGATGCTTTTGTAAGGCATGGTAGGAAAAACATGTTAGATTGGTGCGAAAAGGGTTATAATTATATACGCGAATTGGACGAAAAATACTCAGACTGGTTGTGCATTCCGAAATCCATAAAAATCACTTCTGTAAAACCAAGTGGGACTGTTAGTTTACTTCCCGGAGTATCCCCTGGAATCCATTATCCACATTCAAAATATTACATTCGGCGCATGCGGATTTCCACAAATCATGAAGATCTAATCCCGGTATTAGAGGAAGCAGGCTACCACATCGAACCAGATGTTTATTCAAGAAATACAGTAGTGGTTGAGTTCCCCATTAAGGAAAAGTTTTTTGAAAGATCTAAGAACGATGTATCAATGTGGGAACAATTTGAGAATGCTGCAGCCTATCAACGATATTGGAGTGATAATCAAGTTTCGGTGACTGTAACCTTCAAGAAAGAAGAAGTAAAAGACATTAAATACGCTTTAGAATGCTACGAATCCAAGCTAAAAAGTGTGTCCATGTTACCAATTATGGATCATGGTTATGAACAAGCACCTTACGAAGAAATCACAAAAGAACGCTTTGAACAAATGATTACTGGAATAACTCCCTTAAACTTGAAGAACATCACGACTCAAGCAATCGGAGAGGAGGGTTGTACAACAGATGCTTGTGAAATTAAAAAAGAGATTTCCCAAATAAAGGAAGCAATAAAGAACGGTAATGGTAATGGTATAATTTCACTTGAGAAAGATGAACGATTCGCTGATTTTTGTTTAGATCTTGATTCCAAAGAGGTAAAAAAAGAAAAATAAGACAAAAATTAACCTAATGGTTTAATATATTTCTCTTTTATTTCTGGCAATTTGTACGCTATATCCTCAATCGTTTTCTTCCCCGCTAAGACTTGATCCAAACGAGCGATTAACTCCTTTGGGAAAATTTCAACTGATATCATATTAGTTCTATATTTCTGTACTTCGTCAGATAGGCAATACTCACAATCTGAGCGTTTTTTATCAATTTCATTCAATACCAATTCTTCAAAACTGGTGATCAAGCCATTATATACCTGAATTTCAAAACTTTCTATGGGATTAACTACTTCTTCTTCTAATCGAATAAATCGGTTTTCAATCTCTTTAATTTGCCGTCTTTTTTTTGTCTCAAGTATGCTAAGTCGCTTTTGCGACTCTTCTCGCATCTTTTCGATTTCCTGTATTTTTTTTCTCACACTATCATAGTCCATATTACGATATCTCCAAGTTTGACTACCTAATTAATAAAAAGCGAAAAGCAATTTGATCTCTGGTACTATGGAGATATTATCACTGGGTTAGATTACCTTGAAAAATATGAAACGCGTACTTTTATTACAGAAAATATGTCATCATAACTATATATGGGAAAACAACCAGATCCAAGCGAGAAAACGATTGATCAACTTGATGATCTGAATTTTCAAGTTCTTGATTTATTTGATCACATTGAAGAAAAAGACGCAGAAAAATTCGAAGAGAGATATTGTTGGAATGTTGGAGAGTATAGTAAATTACTCAGACAATTATTGGATATTTACCATGACGATTTAAGAACTAAAGAAGAAAAAACACAAATGAAACCGTATTTATTATATTATCGCGAACTCCAACAATACCTTGTTTATTTTGTACGATTTCCATCTGCGATGTATCAGAAAAATCACCCGTATCTGAAAGAACTACGAGAACTCATAGAAAAAAAGGGATACATGCTTAAAGCAAAATATAAAGAGAAAGCTATTCAGGAAAGCATGCTTTTTGAAACAGACTTTCGTGAAAAACTAGAAAAAACATTAAGTAGGAGAAGATTGGGAGATGGAAGTTGATTTTTTATATGGTAGTTCGGGATTGAAAATTACACTACCAAAGGCTCTTCATACAACGGTGCTCAAAGCTCGTGAAATTCCAGGATTAGATGATCCGGTTCAAGAAATATATAACAAATTAGAGCGTCCAATGAGTTCTCAACCACTTAAGCAACTATTAGCAAAACAAATGAAAAAGAAAGAGGGAGACATCATTATTTTGGTTGATGACCATACACGCCCCATCTCAAGTAAATATTTTCTTGATGCATTGTCAAAGGTATTTCACTCGTTAAATATTGAAGATGATCGAGTCAAAATTTTAGTTTCTACGGGGTTGCATCGAAAATCTACTCATCAAGAATTGATACGGATGCTTGGTGAGGAACATATTAATAGATTTGACATTATTTTTCATGACGCCAACAATGAAGCAGAACTAGAGCATGTTGGAGATACACCATCTGGAAATGAAGTTTACCTGAATACACACTATGTACAAGCAGCTTTTCGTATTGCTACAGGATATGTCGAACCTCATTTTTTTTCGGGGTACAGTGGAGGACGCAAAGCTATAGTCCCAGGTATAGCTGGAAAGAATACAATATTGTATAATCACTCAGCTGGGAACATACACTCAGAATATGCCCGATTTGGAGTGCTAGAGAACAATCTGTTGCATGAAGACATGCTGGAAGCAACAAGGTTGATGAAACCAGAATTTTGTATTAATGCAATTATAAATCGAAATCACAACATTACTCATATTGCAGCAGGAAACATTTTCGCGGTTTTTAATCATTTAGTCCAAATCCAAAATCAGGAATGTTTCAGAGACATCCCCCATGAATATGATATCGTAATCTGTGGTAATGGAGGATTCCCATTAGATTTAAACCTTTACCAAGCCGTAAAAAGTATGGTTATAGGAGAAATGGGCTGTAAGAAGGATGGGATTATTATCTCGGTTAATGAATGTAGAGATGGTGTAGGTCAAGAGTCATTTAAGGAACTAATTAATAGCGGTGATCTACCACGTGTGATTTATGATAAAGCTCTTAATGGAGAAATTACTGTTCCTGACATTTGGGAGATTCAAGTTATGGCACGTGTATTAATGCATCATTCTGTGTATGTAATTTCTTCCATGGAAGAAGCAGATCTTGGTAATACAGGTCTAAAATATGCTTCGAGTATACAAGAAGCGATTAACTATGGAATAGATGAATTAGGATTTAAAAAAGAAGAAGTTAAAATATTAATACTACCAGATGGTCCACTTGTTTTGCCCAAATTAACTCAATAATATTATTTCTTATTCTTCTTGTTCTTTCGTTTTTTTACATTCTTTTTTCGTTTTTTAGCTTCGGCTTTATCTTGAATTCGCTTAATATATCTTAAGTCTCCTTGCCTCTCTGGTTCAGTTGTCTTCTTCTTATAACTAGAATCTAAGGCCGTTAAGAATGATTTACGCTCTTCTACATCAGAACTTACTCCTTTTGAGATTCCAAGTTCTTTTTTCTCCTCATCAGTAAGAGTCTCTGTCAATCTATCAGCCATAAACTGTTTTACTCTTTCTTCTGCTTCTGATTTTTTGTCATAGGAATCATGAATAGAGATAAATTCTATGAATTTACGAGCACCTTTTGTAACAACCTGCAATTCCATATATTGTGAATCAAGATCGCGTTGAATAATATTCCGGACAGTGGTTTTTGAGGCACCTGTTAAATTTATTAGTTGATTATCTACATCTGTTAATGGAAATGGTTCTCCTCTACGAACGAATTCTCTTTTCAAGAATTCGTAAATGATCTCACGTTTCTCATCATCACTATCTATCACACCTTTGTGAGATCGAAGGAACATAGATGTAGCTTGAGGTCGTATATAATAAATCAATAATGTTATCCCTAGGAATAGAATAATTAAAGCTGGGATAAGGAGATGGTCCATATTTATTAGATCTGAAAAATTTCCAACAGTTTGGTTTGGTATATTTGCAAATATGGGAATACGGGAAGCAGTCTGAGCGGTAACGGTTCCAAGAAAAACCATAATAAGTGAATCTTTGTTAAAAAAGAGAAGATTACCACTAACTTGTTTACTTAATACTCTAATTCCACGGAATAGAAAAACCATTGAAATAAAGAACTCGAGATAGAAGAAAATTGAAGTTCCACCAGTTCCTCCTCCCATAGAACCCATGGCTAGTTGAGTATTTGAATGAAGGATTAAATAAAGGGAGATTTGGTAGATTAAATACAAAAACATAAAAAAAACGATTAGAGAATACGCAAAATTGTCAAAGGTTCCCATTCGTCTATTCTCTAAACGTAGTCGAGTCATTATAAGCTCAATCGCAAATAAAACAAATATAATGATTAAAGATACGTATAGAAAAGGCATAATAACTGTCATTTCGGTTCCATACATCAAGATTGCAGATGCTGGGTCTCCGCTAAAATAGGGGTGGTTCATCACAATAATGTCTAAAGTAAACCAAACAAGCCCATAACGATATGACCAAACACCTATAGTGAGTACTATCAAAATTAAAAAGGGAATTATCGAAATGAAGATATTTACTAAAGGAGAATACCTTTGTAGGGTTCTTGCTTCCATCTTACTAGCAAATTTTCTACTAGTATCATAAACTCGAACCCCCTGAATTATTAACCATATCATTGCAAGGATAAGTAGAGCAGGTAGCATATTCCATCCGGAAGCTATCAGATATCTCCATAAAAAGAAACTTCCATAAAGTAATCCAAAAAATAATGGAATCTGTTTAAGAACGTAATATGTACCAAAGAAAAATTGTTTGATTTTAGTATTTAAAAACAATATTGATAACATAAAGAATGTAAATACTAAAGATACAGATAGTGCATAAGGATTATAGATAGTGAGGATTCTAAACACAAAATTATCCCAATTTGAAATTAAAATAAATGAGTAGATAAGAAAGATAATTATGAGAAATACGAATTTTTTCCCCCAGAAGATTCGGGTAGTTTTTTTTTGATGTTCCGATTTTCCGGTTAGAACCAATTTAACTCGTTCAAAAAAGGAATGTTGATGTTTTCTTAAGGATGATTTTGATGTCGTTTTTTTCGCAGTCATATGAATAATCTCGATTTAGAGGGTTCTTAGGTTCTATAACGAGTTTCTACCATAAAAAAATATGTTTCTGCAAAAAAAGTATGAAATAATAGATATTTATGTGGATTTTTGAGTCTCAATATTCAAATGTTCGTCGTCTGAGAGTATTTCTTCAGCTTTACTTTGTAATTCTGCTGAAATTTCGGGAACCGTAAGGACGCTCAATGGTAAGTCAATATTTTCAATAGATCTACCTTTTTCTCGAAAATCTGTATCCAATATCACGTTTGCTAAATCGATTAGGGAGTCAATAACAGGAGTTGGAACTCCAATGTGTTTACCTAAAGAAGAAAGTGGAACTAATCCTGTAGGCACATCCTCCCAAAGATATCTAACATTCATCGTTTTCGGAGCAGTTATATTTCTGTAACTACGAATTCGCTGGAAAGTTTGATAATAATTAGGTTCTCTTACTCGATACACAGTGTCAGCCCATTTCATGAAAGTTATAGGTTTCATCCCTAGCTTCTCCATAATTGCACACCGTTCTTTATCAGCATGTTCAACAATCTTAACTACTTCTTTAGACATCCCTTCTGAGTAAAAGAAAAGATCTTCTTTGCGTGAAATTGTTCCCGTGTTCATAAGTAAACCCGCAGGATGAAGCATAGCACCAATGTTATTCAAGCTTGTAATTTTGATATCATCTACATCTTCTAAACGCGGAAAAAGTTTGAAGATAGTAGTCGTCACACGCTCGTTGAATTTCTCGGGGTAAAAACAGTACTGCACTTGGGTTTTGATATCAATGATATCCACTCCATTATCACCAAGTAATCTACTTGTGAAAGGTAATGTTTGAGTTTCACCAACATACACACGGAGATCAGGTCGTAATTTCTGAAGAGTTGTATATACTTCAATTGCACCCCACGTTCTCCCTGGAGTAAGTAATATAATTTGACTATTTTGTAAAAACGGTGCAATTTTTCGGGTGATATCTCCATGAACATTTGCAGGAACTACATAAATGATCACTCCTACGTCTTCCTCTAAAAGCTGTGAATATTCTGGAGTGACTAAATCAATATCAAAAATTCCTTTAAGTTTTCCTTGAGATTGCAGCTGTTTTGTGAAATATAAATTCTTAACTTTATCAAAAGTTCGGAAATGGAGGTTAATTGTAAATCCCCGGTGTTTTAGATAGGCTGCTGTAGCTCTTCCACCATTTCCAGCACCTATAATCGCGATCTTATTGTAATCAATCATTTAATGACACCTCGGTTTTTTATAGTTTTTTCTTGTGATGTTTCATGAATTATGTTTAAACTTTCAATTCTTTGTTGTTCATTGATTTCGTATCCGTTGGAATCAATCACAACACACTTTCCGTCAATGATTTCTGTGAATATTACTCCTTTTGCTCCAATAAATCCTTTTAGCTGAGGAGCATCGAACAACCCAACTTTAACGGCTTCACTCAGACATTCTGGAGATAAATAGGGATTTTTATATCCCATACTATGACCAAGTTGCTCGAATGATGTGATAATCACTTGAGCTTGATCTAACAAGTCATTCTTTCTTTCTTGTATGACTTGGTCGAGTTGATAATTAGGTATATTGTTCACTCCGTCTTGAATGATCTTATTAACCATTTTACAACTCTCAATTACATCATCTGGTTTTGCCGCATGGCTAGCTTCCGAATAGGATACTACATGAACTATATCAGGTTGGATAGATAATTGTAACATAGTTGATGCTGCAAGTTGTCCTTTTGCTTGAGTTTGATCACATGACAGATAAGCTAGACCTGTGCGGGTTTCTTTGTAGACTTTGAACCCTACATCTATTAACGGATTAACAACGTCGACCATAGCGAGAACTCTAGCAAGATCCATATTGAATGTATTTCCAGCAGGTGTGTTGAACATCATTTGTTCAATGTATTTACTTACACCAAGGTCTTTTGCGATGCGAGCTACAATATAAGCATCAGCTACCACCATAGCATCTGATGCTTGACGTAATCCCCACTGATGAGGATCATTACATTCTACTGGAATGTTATTACATGCATGCCATCGGATTGCATCGAAATGTTCTTGAATCGCGTCTTTAATAGGCAGAGGACCTCTACCATCAAGTTGGGAATACCAGAAAATTGGTATTGCAGCCCATGCGTTATTGATTGTTGAATGGAAAAGTTCAGCATTTTTAACTAAATCTTGAGTACCTGAATAGATCCGCAACAATGGAGAATTCCCAGTGCGACTACTACTATATAATTGTTCTAAATGAGATCTACGACGAATTGGTACTCCACCAGATCCTTTTGGTTTGTTCTTAATTATTTCGGGATGATGGAACCACTCTTGTGCAGCTTGATCTGGTGCAATTGAAATGATATCCAAGACTTTTGACACTGCAATTTCCCGAATACCCTTATAAGTTGCTTCCAATGTAGGCAATCCAAAATGTGCTCGAATAACTGGATAGGGTTTTTTTAATTGAATTCTTGATACTAAATCTATTGGGTAGACAATTTTGCCATCAGAGATACTATTCACTTGGAAAATTGAATAAAACTCATCTAACGGTTCTCCTCCAGTAAAAATCTTCTTGAAGAATTTCAATTTTTTAGCAAGTTTTGCTAATTCCGGAAGACAACCAAGATAGTATTGTCTATCCGACAGTTTTTTGATTTTTACTTGCTGAATAAACTGCTTGATAAGAGAATATCCCACTTTAGGGGTTAATCGATACGATAATGCAATGATTTGAGCAGAAGAATTTTGTACTTTTGTGATAAGGTCAGGAATCGGGACAGCAGCACCTATAAACTCAGTTTGATATCCATATTGTTGGGCGATTCTAAGAAATTTTGTTAAACCCGCCACATGGATGCAGTCTCCTAAGCAAGCTCCTGCAATAGAGTTTTTACTAAGATTTTCTTTACTCATACGGTGCGTCCTCCTATATAATTAACATGAATGATAAAAACATGGTTCTTAAATTCGTAAATTTAACTTTTTTTATATTTAAGACATGTCTTGGTTTATTATTAAACCAATTATTAGTCCATAATTGTTTTTTTGTTTGTTTCTCAAAATGGGTAATGAACCTCGCATATATAAGTTTTTGTGGAAATCATGATCCTTTAAATACCCTTTAAATACGGTTTTTGTTCAAATAAACGTCTAATTTTATAATATATCTACATATTAACATAAAATATTTAGGTTTTCGACCTAAAGGGAGTTAATTCTAGAAGATAATGGGAATACTTGACCTAGAGATACGATTTTATTACTTTGGTTTCTCGGAAATGGAAGAAAATTAAGTTGTGTTAATATCTTCAGATTTATGGGCATTTTCTGATGAGAGTTTTTGATTTTCATCAATAAATTTTGCCACTTCGTCATATCCATCTTGAAAACCTATGGTTTTAAATAGAGTTTGAGCTTTTCGAAAATATTTTCGGCTTTCTACTTCATTCTTATGCACGCCAAACAGAAACCTACCATACGAAAAATAGACTTGCGCTTTTAAATCCTTTCTTTTATCCCTTTTAGCTAGTTTTACCATAGATCGAAGATTCTTTCCTATTTTTTTTAAATTACCTTTTCTTACATAAATTGAATGCAGTGCAAGATACAGGTCAAGTAAATCTTCTTGATTATAGTTTTTTTCTGATCCAATTTGAAGGGCTTGATTTGCATAATTTTCCGCTTTATTTATGTTTCCGAGGTGATTACCATGAATTTTTGCTAGTTCTGCGAGGATTAATGATTTTATTTCCTTTTGTTTGATATTTTGGGGAGATTTCCGATTGGATATAAGTGCATTTTCAAACACCAAGATTGCATCCTTTGGTTTGTTTAATTCTAATAGGGATGCCCCAATTTGAGCTTGAATTTGTTGAAGGTACTCATAAATATATGGTATTTTCTTGAGACGCATCTGTTCACCTTCACTAATCGCTTTTTTAAAGTGGGCTTCTGCCTTTCTACCAAATGATAATGTTTTCTTTGGTGTTTTAGACCCCATAGTTTTTTTTAGAAAAGATACTCCTTGTTCAATTGAACGCGTGTATTTTTTTTCACTCATGAAAATCAGTGTATTACTTTTTTCGTTTTGGCTTCTTTCTTTTTAGAAGCCTTATAATTAGAAACCGTGAGTTTGTATTTTGGAATATTAGTGCTTAATCTCTCAAGCTTTTGTTTTTTAGCAAAGCGACTAAGGGCTCTACCTATTCGATCTACTCGGAAAGTGATGCCAAAATGTGTCTTAAAAACTGTATTTATTTTGTAACTGGATAATATGAGAGTCTCCGATACTTGCTTTTCCACTAGAAAATCAACAGCCTCAATAACATACTCTCGTAGGGGTTTTTCCTTTTTTTTAAATCGGTCAAACATAATGATTCAGTGGAATGGTTTTATGATGAATCATCTTGGTTAAATTTAAACTTATTCGGTATTGACATAATAGGCTTTCAATCTACGATTAATATCTTTTATCTCTTGAACAGCTCGAGATTTTGTTCCCAAAGCCACATATGGAGAGCTACCAGTTTGTTCACAACGAATTATTTCTCTATCTCGAGGGATCATGCCAATTACTTCAATATCGTGTACTTTTGCCCAGTTTTGGATTAATTCTTCGGATGTCGAATCTTCAACCATATTCCCAACCAAATAGCATTTCTTAATACCTAATTTGTTGGACAACTCTAACACTCTTTCAGTGAGATCTAAACTTTTTTGATAAGCCCCTGTCACAATCAATAAAACATCCAAGGATTTTCCTGTTCCTCTTGATAAATGCTCAATTCCAGCCTCAAAGTCAATAACTACAATCTCATCTCGGTTGAGGATAAGTTCAGATAATATGGATTTCACTAATACATTAGGAGCACAAAGACACCCAGAACTTGGTTGTTCCACCGTGCCTAAAACCAATAATTCTAACTGATCTGGTCCTTTAATCTTAAATCTATCAGGAATATCTGATACATGTGGATTTGCCTTATATACTGCGGTTCCTCCCCCTTCTATAGTTGTTCGCTCCATAATTAATTGAGTCATATGAGCAATAGGTGTGATAGTATCACGTAATGAAGGGTCCATACCAAGGGAATAGATTAAATTCATTGACGGATCATTGTCGATCGCAAGAACTCTGAAAGATTTGGCCAAAAATCGTGCAAGAGTTCCAGCAATAAAAGTTTTTCCAGTTCCTCCTTTTCCTGCAATGCCAATTTTCAAAATGTATCCACCGCTCGTGTATAAATCTTGAAAGACTTAATCCTTGATATTCTTTAAATCTATTTTGTCTGGAACTTTAATTTTGTACACTTTAGGAGAGTTGCGACCCAGTAGTTCTAGATATCCTTGGCTTTTCAGATCTTCTAATGCCCGAGAGATAAAATGGATGCGGGAGCGATCGGAGGAGGGGATGCTATTACATTTTCGAACTCTTTTAACAGTAATATCCAATAAATTTTTCTCAATACACTTGTTTATTGCTAAAATGGTCTCTTTGAGAATTTTATTGTAATATACCACCGGTAGGATGCCCTCCTCGGTTATAATTCTAAGAAGAATTAACTATCCGCTTCTTACTATTGGGTCTTGATCTTTAAAAGTCTTTTGAAGTATATTATATCAATTCGATATGTCGGTTGAATGCTGTTTAATTATCAGAGTCCTTCGATTCTTCATCATTATACTTCTTCAATGCACTCATTATGTCATCAATATTATCTTTATCTCGTTTCTGCTCTTCTGTGAATAAATCATATAAGGAGTCTTCAATTTCATCTAAGCTCTTTTTCCTTTCCTTATCCGCTTTTTTCGCTTTATCTTTCGCATCCTTTTTCTGTTTTCGTTTTAAATCTTGAAGTTTCTTTTTTGTAATTTTACTTTCTTGTATTACTTTATCATAGTGATCTTTCATGTATTTCACGCCGAAATTGATAATATCGCTGAAAGTATTCCATTTTTTCTTTTCGATCAACTTTTCCATCCAAATATAAAGTGCATAATTAATCGGAACGCTGATTACCTTATTTTCAAAACTTAATCCATCAATTTCTGTCGAATAAGCCAGCCAGTTAAAAATATTTGAGGTCAGAACATTATTATCATACGCATTAAAACCATAAGTCGAGCTTAAAGAGGATAATATCGACATATTCCCTAAACCGACAACTTTTCCTTCGAAATAATTCACTGCAACAAGAACGGGGACATTTGGACTGTCTTTTTCTTCTCCATTTTGAGTCGTAGTAAACGCATTTAAACCACTTCTCGCCAATATATGAATATCAATATTCTCATCTACACTAAGAAGTTCCTCAACTGAAAGAGTACATCCAGATGCATGAACAAAATCTTCAACTTCACGAGTTACATAATGTTTCTCAAATCGTGTAATTAATGGGCGGTTTTGCTGACGAACATAGTTCAAACTATCAGAAAGCGTGTCTGCGTTAAATGTGAATCCAAAAGTGGAAGTTAACTCGTTTAAGTTGGTCTCATTGCCGTCATCTCCGCCATCGTCATGGATAATAAATAATCCCCCTCCCTTTGTCACAAAATCAATGATGATTTCGATTTCATGAGGTGTGAAAACTGACTCAAAAGGACTTCCAAGTACTAAAACATCATACAGTTTTAGTTTCTCAGGAGTAATTCCTGTGGTGATTTTACCGACTTTATAACTACTAGTAAATAAAAAGTGAATGAATTCAGCGTAAGCCGTGTTTTCTATTTCCAAACGATTGTTGTGAGAATAATCGAAACAGATCGATTTGAGATTTTCTGCCATAAATTTTCCAATCCGTTCTGGTTTATGAATCTATAGTATAGCAAACCTAAATTTCAATGAGATATTTATGGCATACAACAACGTTGGATTACGCTAGATTGGAGTGATAAGTAATGGCTAGATATATATTCATTCTGGGAAAAAACTGGAGATTATCATTAGCAGAAATAAATAATGTTTTAGAGAGTCCTCCCTACGAAGGTCGCATAGTTGATTATTCTGCTTCCACTGCTATCGTGGAATTTGAAGAAGATATCAAGAAAGATGCAAATTTTGATCGATTAATCTATCATTTAGGAGGAACCCAAAAAATCGGGAAACTTGTGGATTTTGTGGATTTACGAACATTGCAAGGAGCTTTTCCTGAAGAAATAACGCCTGATACTACAATCCAATCTAAGCATCGAAAATATATAGGAAATCTTCTAAAAGATGCATCATATCCAATTTACGGAAAAATTCAGTCTTTGAAATATTTCACAGCAAATTCCATCTATGGGATTTCATTTCAACACCCCTATTACAAAACACTCGTTCAGCATTTTTTACCTTATGTTAATAAGCAATGGACAAAAATCCTGAAAGGCAAAGGTGCTAAAAACTCATTATATTACCGATATCCCGAAGATCGAATTCGAAAAGGAACTTTGAATCCTTTATTTCCACATCATTATTGGGCATACAAACTCTTCCAAACACACCGAAAAGAAATCTTGTACGTGATGACTGAAGAAGGCATGTATATTGGATACACAATCAATGTGACTAATGCCAACGAGATGAAGAAACTAGATGAGAACCGCCCCTACAAAGATCCAAAATCTAGTATCCCTCCAAAATTCGCGAAAATTATGATTGAACTACTCCATTTAAATCAGCCCTATGCTAGTAACCGTATCTTGGATCCGTTTTGCGGTGCCGGTACAATCCTCATGTTTGCCCATAGCCAAGGAATTCAGACTTTTGGCTTAGATATTGATCAAACACGAATTAAAGGAACGAAAAAAAATCTTAAGTGGCTATCAAAAATTTTGGAAAATCCACGAAAGATTAATCCATTGAATTATAAAACGGGAGACATTGCAAAACTCGCAGAACTATTTGGGGAAAACAAAATTGATGGAATTGTTACAGAACCATTCTTGTTGCCATTCTATAGGGAATTACCTCGATATAGGGAAGTTTCATCCATTATGGAAAAAACTGTAATCCCTAGCTATGAAAAACTTTTTTCTGAGGGAAGTAAAGTGCTTAAACTAAATCATCGTATTGTTGTTACTTCCCCTGCAGTCGAAACCTTAGATGGAGGAAGATTTCGGATGGATCTATACGACATAGCTTCAAAAAATGGATTCAAATCTGTCCCAATTTTTGGAGAAAAATTCATAGCTGAAAAATCCGACCAAGATCTACAACTGTTCGCGGATAAACACTCAATCTATGATGATAAGTCCGAAATTATTCGAAGAGAATTTTATGTGTTTGAAAAAAGATCATAACAAATCATACTATTTTTATTATTACTTAGAGAAATGTCTAACCTTTCAAGAAAGTGATGAATTAATTGACATTATCTTCCCAATTGCTTTTTATATAATGGTACTTTATGTCGCTTGAGAAATCCGAGTTCTGTGGTATACATGAGTCAATCCATTCGGAAGCAAGGTGTGTTAGGTAAATATTTCAAAAAATACTGGTATCTCATTGCAATATCAGTGATTTTTGCTACAGCTTCTAATATATTCTCACTAAGACTACCACAGTTTATTTCAATTTTGATTGATGACATTATCCCCACGTTAAATGGGGAGACACCTATCACATTAGATGATAATCCCTTGTGGTTCACATTCAGTGATAATACTATGTGGGATTTCATAATCAATCTTGCTTTAATCTTCTTCATAGCGGGAATGTGTGAATTAGTTCGCATGATATTCCAGCAAAATTTACGTACAAATATAATATTCAATATTCGGAACGACATGTTTGTTGCGTTATCACGTCAAAGTTATAGCTTCTACGATAAGAACAGAACAGGTAACTTAATGAGTAAGGCAACAAGTGACGTGAATGCTATCAAAAACTTCCTAGCGAACCAATTCCAAAATCTTATTCGAAATGTAGTTTCTCTATTCATCATTTTCTTTTATGTTTGGCAAATCCAACCTGTTATGACATTCATTTTCATAGGTTTAACCCCTCCATTATTCGTACTTATGTTCTGGTACCGTAAACGCATACGACCAGCATCTAAAGCAATGTATGAATCACGAGGTCAGTTACTCTCTACAATAGAGGAAAATATAGGTGGGGTCCGTGTTGTCAAAGCATTTGGTAGACAGAAATTGGAGAAGGGCAAGTATAATCGCGATAACGATATTTTCTTAGGTAAAAGTAGGCGTGTAATTAGTTTACAAACTATATATGGACCCCTCTCTGAATTTTTCACGATGGCGGGATCAGCGGGAATATTGTTATTGGGAGGTTGGCTAGTCACTCATGCGGATGCAGGAGCATTCACTCTTGGATCTGTCGTTGCTACATTTACCTATTTTGTTACAGTATACGAACCAATTCGTGGAATTGTGAATTTCTTTAATGAATTATCAGCTAATAGAGCAGCATTAGAACGTGTAAATGAAATCATTGAGAATCGCAATGAAATTCAGGTTCCTACAACACCAATCGATCCAAGTCGTGCGCTTGGAGATTTATATATTCGATTGTTAAAAGATGAAAAGATAATTGATAATATAGATGCTCTTATCGGAATGCCGAAACCCGAAGAAACTAGAAGAGAAAAACGTACTAAGCGATATTTAAAAAGATTTGAAGAGACAACCATCCTTCCCAAGAATGTAAAAACTAGTGCTGTTGAAACCATATATTTCAAAGGAAATGAGCCTATCATATTCAATGGATTAAATATTATTACCCCTCTCTCACAAAAAATTTCTATTTTAACAAAACGTCCTGAATTTTTAGATGAATTGGATGAATTGAGTAAAGAGGAAGTAAAAACAAGTGAATTACGAATTGATAATCCAAACACATTTATCGCCCGTTATTTATTCTATCTTTTGAAAAATCACGAATTGATGGAAAACATATATCGTAGATTGCGGATGGTGTATGATACCACTTTAAGCGAGCTGCGAAAGGATCCATTAGATGCTTTACTAGTTTATATCGATCATTTTGCAGAAAATGAATTTGAACAAATTCGAGTCACGGAGTTACAAAAAACAATATACTCTCCAGAACCTCAAGTTCATACCGCAATTGCAAAAAAATATGAGAAATTACTAATAAAAAAAGGAATTGTGCCAGCACCTCGAAAGGATTCAGTTGTAGGGTCAAAAGTTATCACACAGGATGCGTTATCCTTTCTCCGATTAGAAAAAGAAGTATTAAAAAGGCAATTTGAAAAAATCCATAACAAACGTTTGAAGAGAATTACAACAGAGTCGCCTTCTGATATTCCTATACCGAAAATCATTCCAATCCAAATGAATACAAAGTTTGAGGATTTAGCATGGACACCCGTAGATCCAAGTGAATTCATTGGGCATGTTGTATTAAAAGAAGTTAATTTTTCCTACGATGAGGTAGCTGATAATCAAGATCCAAAACTCGCTCTTCGAGACATCAATCTTGATATAAAACCAGGTGAAACAGTAGCTTTTCTGGGAGCTACGGGTTCTGGGAAAACAAGTTTGATCAATCTGATACCCAGATTTTATGAGGTAACCCAGGGGAATATCTATATTGATGGAATTGATATTCGAGAATTAGATTTAAACCATTATCGTCAACAAATAGGAATTGTTGCACAAGAATCATTTCTATTCTCTCGCTCAATTAAAGACAACATCTGTTACGGAAAACCTCGAGTCCGTGAGGAAGATATGTATGCAGTTGCAAAAATTGCGAAAATTCATGAATTTGTTATGGGTCTTCCAGATAAGTATGATACAGTTGTAGGAGAACGGGGACAGACTCTAAGTGGTGGGCAGAAACAAAGGGTAGCAATTGCAAGAGCGTTACTTCAGGATCCAAAAATCCTCATCCTCGACGATAGCTTAAGTGCAGTAGATGTTGACACTGAATTCGAGATTCAAGAAGCATTGGAACACTTATTTGAAGGGAGGACAACATTTATTATAACACAACGACTTTCCACCGTGCGTAATTGTGACCGTATATTCATTTTGGATGATGGGAAAATCGTTGAACAAGGAACTCATGAATATCTCATTAAATTGAATGGAATTTACACTAAAATTTACCAGACTATGTATAAACGTCATGTTCGTGAAAAGGAGATTTCAGCTATACAAGATGAGGAGCAACATGTAGAAATCCCCTATGATAAAACTAAGCCTAAAAGATCCGAGGAGGTTTCCGATTGAGCGAAAAGAAGTCCAGAAAGACTAGAAGAGAAAGACGGATTGCACGGCAAAAAAGGAAAAAAAACATCACGGAAGAAGAACAGAGAACATGGAAATATCGAGATATTGTGATCTTCAAACGTTTATTTGGTTATCTGTTGGGATACCGGAAGAAAGTATTCTTTTTATTCATTCTATCCATAATAGTGTCTTTGGGAGGGTTAGCTTTCCCCTTGATGATGTATCGGATAATAAACTCTATTCAGAGCGTCACTGACGACCCTCTTGTGAGAGCTCAAGCTTGGAAAGAAATCTTGATTGCTTCTGCAACATTGCTTGGAATCGTTTCCGTTAACGTCGTCCTCAAATGGATCTACCAAAGAAATATCGCTAATCTCAGCTTAGCTGCCATAAGTGACATTCGAACTGATCTATTCGATCATCTTCAAACTCTCTCTTTAAAATATTACACATCTCGACCATCTGGCAAGATTTTAAGCACATTATCTAACGATGTTGATAGAGTTAACAATTTAATTTCATCTGCAGCAATTCAAATCATTGCAGATTTACTCACAGTTGCTATTTCGATTACGCTGATGTTATTTTTCTCATGGCGTTTAACGTTCCTTATCTTAGGGTTTGTACCAATTTTGGGAATCATTTTCTATTTAATAGCTCGAAAGGCAAGAGAATACTGGAGAAGAACCCGGCAAACTATAGCAATCATTACAAGTCTACTTCAAGAAGCAATTAAGGGTAGTCGAACAATAAAAGCATTTGTTACCGAACAGCAAAATATTGAAAGTTTTGAATTGGCTACGGAAGCAGATCGTAGTGTAAATTTATCAGCTGCAAGACTACAAGCGTTCCTCGCCCCTCTAATTCAAATCATCATCGCTTTGATTATGGGAACTATTCTTATTGTGGGTTCAAGACTCGTGGATTCAGGAGATTTGACTATTGCTGAATTAGTATCTTATTTTATGCTAGTTGCGGTATTTATTGGACCTTTGGCAAATTTAATTAATTTCTATAATACAACCCAGCTAGCTATGGCTGCAGGAGAGCGAATACTAACTATTTTAGACACACAACCCCATATTACAGTTCCAGAAAATGCTACTCAAATAGATAGAATAAAAGGTAATGTTGAATTCAAGAATTTGAACTTTCAATACGTAAAGGATGTCTCTGTCTTAAAAAATGTCAATCTAGAGGTCGCTCCAAATCAATCAATTGCATTTGTAGGATTCACAGGAGCTGGAAAAACCACTTTAATCTCATTATTGTCAAGATTTTATGATCCTTCAGAGGGATCTATCCTAATTGATGGAATTAATTTAAGAAATATTGAACCAGAATCACTCCGAAAACAAATGGCAATCGTTCTTCAAGATACATATCTTTTCAGTGGAACGGTTATGGAAAATATCCGATATGGTAAACCTGATGCTACAGATGAAGAAATATTGGAAACTACCAAGAAACTAGGAGCCCATAAATTTATAACAAAATTGGTTGATGGTTACGAGACAGAAGTCCGAGAGAGAGGAAGTCTTTTATCGGTAGGGCAAAGACAACTAATTTCTTTTGCACGTGCCCTAATTGCTAATCCACGGATTTTGATTTTAGATGAAGCCACCTCTAGTGTAGATCCATACACAGAGTTACAAATTCAAGAAGCTCTACGCACTTTGCTTAAAAATCGAAATTCATTTATCATTGCTCATCGATTATCCACAGTTTTAAATGCAGATAAAATTTATGTGCTTGAGGATGGGAAAATCATTCAAACAGGCTCTCATGAAGAATTAGTTAAGGATAAAGAGGGATTATATAATCACTTGTATGAAATGCAATTCACTCGTCCTAGTGCAACGTTTGATGAACTCGAAAAGCATGTCTTAAAAGAGCGTAGGAAGAAATACGCAAGAACCTAAACTTCGCTTTTCATAAAATAAAATAACCAATAGTTATAAAAACTCAAACTCCCTTATTTTGTTGGGCAATGACAATCCATTCAAGCCTTGATTTTTATGAAAAACCTTGTAGTGTCTATAGTTTCAATTTGTCGAACTAATTTTGTCTAATAATTTAGGAGTATATTATCATGTCAAACAAGAAACACAGCCACCATTCAACTAGAACGCGTGTAAAATCTGAAATACGCCAGTTAAATTTAGATAGAGTCGATCCTCGTGAGAAACGGGAAAAACCCGAGACTAATGCATTTATAGAAGCAAAAGAGTCGAAAAAGCGCGAAAAAATTGAGAGAGCGCAGCAAAAATATTCGAAGTACCATCTTGCTAACCGCAAAAAATTAAAAAGTAGATGGAAATTGGAAGAAGAATATACAGAAGAGTTTCCCGAGGAAGTTTAGAGATTTACACCACAATTTTTACATTTTTTTGCATAGCTATTATTTGCAGTTCCACAAATTTTGCACATTGAAAATTGACGAGTAGGTCTATTTCTTTTTTTACTTTTAGATTTCACTTCCGGTTGCGATTGCGCAGTCTGTCTTTGCGCAGATACATTTGAGGGTGGTTGTGATTGGATTTGTATTCCATTTCCATTCATTGCTGGTGATTGGAAAAAAGAAAACCCGCTAGGTCGAAGAGGAACTGCTTGCCCATTACCATTAATTGGAGTGGTGATTGACCCTTCATCTACAACATCAATATATTCCTGTTGATATTCGTCTTGGTCTAGCACAGATTCCATATCCATTTCCATTTCTATCTCAGAATCATCTATTGTTGTTTCTTCAAACATTGAATCAATAGGTTCTTGTTCAATTGGGATGTCGTTTATTACTAAAACTGCATATTCATCCATTTTCAATAGAACTTCACACTGTGGGCAACGGAAGATATGAGGTAATCCAATATTATGCTCAAATGCATATTTTCCGACATGATATTCATGAAAATGGGAATCACAATTATAACATTTCAACACCCTTGTATATATACCGCTATCACAGAAGTCACTATTGCAGAATATACAGAGCCCAATTTCTTCATTCGGGGTAGGAGTTAACAGATCGGTGGCTAATTTTTCATAAAATTCCTTGTTATTCTCATCGATAACCAGACTTTCGGGTTGATTTAGTGCTGAGAACCGTTTACTTTTTGTTAATCCTTGAAGAATTTGTGTCAGATGTTTACTTTCTTTAACATAGAACAATCCACCATTAGTAGTACTTGTTACTATCCGAAGTTTCACATCATCTGAATAAAATCTCTCATTTCCGACACGAATAATATCGATATACGTGGGGAAAAAGCATACAGTATTCACTAAGTTAAACAATGCTTCCTGGTACTCTGCTGGTTTATTTGATGGTTTATCTGTAACTACTATGACGCGAAATTCTCCAGATCTCTCCGTAGATTTTTGAGCAATCACGGATAGGCAGTAGAATAACCCGTTTTCTAAGTAATTATCTCTACTTTCCTTGTTGTTCCAGTCTTCACTAATCTGCTTCACAAGAATGTCTGTATCCTCTTCATCAGCATATTCTGGATGACCACCTTCCTTGAAATACATTAGTCCGTATTTTGTAAGAGGATTCATTTTGGATTTTTCTTTAATAAACTGGATTACGGCTTTAGTGACATCCTTGCGTTTTACTAGGTTACCAGTAACGTCGAGGTAGAATATAATGTGCTCATATTTGGTGGTTTGCACTCGGTCTTCAGCTCAAAGTATCTTCTGTTTATTCAATTTTAGGAAAGGTAAAAATTGCTAAGTAGTTATCTTATCGCAATTTTCATTGGAAAGTTTACACTTAAACCGAACGAATTAAAAAAAAAAAAAATTAGATGAAGGCCGCACCATCACAGATTAACAATTGACCACTAATCCAATCACTTAAGGTTGAAGAGAAGAACAAGCATAATTTCGCAACATCAATAGGTAGTCCACCTCTTCCATCTCGACTGAATGGTATAGCGCCTATGGCAATATCTCGAATGGCTTTCGGAATTCCCATTTTTTCTCCCGGTTTCTTTACCTGGGTCATTCGGGTTTCCGTAAATCCTGGTGCAATGGCGTTCGCGCATACTCTGTTAAGAGAATACTCCTTTGCGGTTGCTTTGGTGAATGCAATTATCCCACCTTTAGCTATCGCGTAGTTTGCTTGACCTACGTTTCCTGAGACACCGGTTGTAGATGCAAAGTTCACGATTTTCTTGAACTGTCGATCTCGTTCTTGTTTCAACATATTTGGTAATACGGCTTGTGTACACAAGAATGTTCCTTTAAGGTTGATATCGATTATCAATCTTAACAATTTATCATCCATCTTGTGAATTAATGCATCTCTAGTCAATCCTGCGCAATTAATGAGGATATCAATATCTCCATGTTGTGCAATCGTTTCGTCAACCATTTTCTGTACTTGCTCTTTATTGGTAACATCAGCAACACATGCAATAGCAGTACCAGGATGTTTTTCATTAATACTCGCTGCAGTTTGGTTACAAACATCTGCATCAATATCATTAACAGTCACTTTTGCCCCTTCCTCGACATAAAGCTCCGCTATGGCTTTACCTATTCCGCGTCCAGAGCCTGTAATTATAGCTACTTTTCCTTTTAACATATCTACCATGATATTCAACTCCTATTGCTCTAATTTGAGCCATAATCCTCCATCTATACTGATAGTTTGACCACTAATCGCTGCAGCATCATCTGAACTTAAGAATGTAACCAATGGAGCCACATGGTTGGGTTTAAGTTCGATATTGGACATATCTGAGCGAGTTACAAGGAATTTTCCTTTAACTCGATCTTTAGGACCTTGCATATTCTTCACGCTTAAAGGTCCGATTGCGACTGCATTCACATTTGCAAACCTTCCAAATTCTCGACACATAGTTTTTGTTAGTCCAACTAAGGACCCTTTGAAGGCACTATACACGGATGCAGTTTCTAAACCACTTTTTCCAACCATACTGGTGAGAATAACTACTTTAGCAAAATTTCCTGTAGTTTTCTTTTGGGCTGAGAATTGTTCTCGAACTGCTGCAAGGAAATGGAATACAGGCGTAATATTCTGATCTCGTAACAAATTATAGGTTTCTTCAGAAATAGACCCAATTCTTCCCTTTTCGTAGTAGTCAAAATTCACTACTAGGGAATCAAGTTTTCCAAATTCCTCAATAATTTCTTTTACTAAACTCAAAGCAGGATTATCTGTCCATATAACATCAGTCTTGGGACCTCTTTCCGTTTCATATGTTTTCGTATCATATAACCGGTCTTTCATGATGTCACAGGCTTTACTTTTTACCTTAGGACTACCAATGTAATCAACACAAGCTTTTGTAATATTTTCATCTAAATCGACAATAATCACATCTGCACCCTCATCTACAAAATTCTGAGCGATTGTGGTGGATAAACCTGGTTTGTATTCTTCTTTCTTAAACCTACCAAATCCACCAGCAATTAAAGCGACTTTTCCATCTAGTTTTCCCATTATCTGTCACTTACTGTTTACATAAAAAATGTTGTACTCCCTTTCGATGTATCCTAAAATAAGGTTTTTGTACAGTTTTCAAATAACAAAGGGAAGTTAAAAAAAGTAGAAAAAAATTATTTAAATTCTTCCTTGAGTTTTCCCAAAGCGGGATGGGAAGTTCGCTTGTAAAACCGATTGATTGCTTCTTTAATGATTGAACGCTGCTCCGGATAGAGGAGAAGGACGTATCGCAAAGCATTGACACAATTCAGAAAAATTGAACGATCAGTTTCTCGGACTAGTGAATAGATCATCCTTAAAATTACATTCAAATGATTTGGAAATATCTTGATTAGATTTTCTAATTTTTCGGATACAGTTCTTTTCACAATCATATCATAATCTTTGGATAATTGCGTATACATATCAAAAATTAGATTTCGCTTTTGAACTTGCTCAGGGAATTCAAAAGCAATTTCTGAGATGATATTCAGAGAATCAACACGAATTCGAGGATCTTTGTTTCGGGTTATGCGTATGACTAACTCAATGAAATAATAGAGTTTCTCAGTTGTATTGCGGTAAATATCTTGATAGATTTTCATACTCTTTTTCCGTATATCAGAATCACTATCCGTAGCTAATTTCATAAGTGTAGGAAGGACATAGGTCATTTCTTTGCCAGTATAGTCTAAAGTCTTGATTTGTTCAAGGACAAGGTCCCTTGTATGAGTGTTTTTTGAATTTGCAAAGAGACGTAGATATCCTGCTGTAGTCGTCAATTTTTCTGGATAAGTATTGATAAATCTGAAGTATGCTTTAATTGCTTTACTAGAAACTTTGTAGGAAGGATCTACTGCCAATTCTTTCATTATTGACATGGGTCCTGGCATTTCTGGATATTTAAGAGCTATGTCTCGTGAAACTTTGATGAATAGAATTCGAACGGTTTCACTTTTATCCCTTGTAAATTTCTTCTGCAATATAGAACCCTTAAGTAAATTAAACGTCATTTGGTAGGAGATTTTCGAGGTTTTCTCTGATTCTTCATTTGGTTTAATTTTTTCGAAAATAAACATCAAGGCTTTCAGACTGTTTTCACGGATTACAGGATTTGAAGAGTCCGTAAATTTCGCAATCCGTCTAATAGTTCGACTATCATTTTCCACATCAGGAATTTGAATTAAACAATTAATCACATTCACTTTTTGGCTAACAGATTTCTTGATCTTTTTAATACATTGCATTAAAAAGTCTTTTACAATTAAGGAAGTTCCATAAGAAGTTGTGATTTGACTTAAACTATATACTACAGCTTCTTCCAATTCGTCTACTGTATCGAGGTTTTTGATAATAAAGGGAAAAACTTCCGCTTCCAACCGAGAAGGATCTAACCACCGCACATCTTGATTGTGAAATTGTTTGAAGTAGTGTTCTGGTTTATCACAAGCAATATGGGTGAGTAGTTTCATGATGGTTGATTTATTTTCTACACCCACTGAGTTTTTTTGTTTATTGCAAAATTCATAGAATTCCAATCCCAACTCGTTGTCATTGTTGTATAAAAGTGTCAAAGTGTAATATGCTGCGATCTGCGCATTCGGCATCCCTTCATCTAAAGCAAATTTCTTTACCTCTTCAATGAATTGTGAATAATTCATTTTGATATTGTAACGACTGGGATTCAATCTTAATTGGACGATAAGTTTCCCAAAATATGACAACACATATGATACGGCATGGTCATTGTCTCCTTGCAGAACAGAATCAAGAAATGCATAGGAGATTTCAGTTAGAGACTTCGAATATTGGCTTAAATTACATAATAACTTGGTTATTAGAGGTGAAATGTTTGGATCCTCTACGTCTGTTGATGTCAATACTTTAAAGAAGTATTGAGATAAGGATCCATCCAAAACATCCTGTGGAAGATAATGTGCATCAAGTAATTCATTCATGGAGGATAGTAGGAATATCTTATCATCGCGTTTTTCACAATTTCTCAATGTTTCCAGGTATATATTAAATGCATACACAAAATCAATTGAATTGACGATCTTTACACTATCTTTACGAGTTTCTATATCCCCATCAACTAAAAATGAAGATAGAAGATTCCGACATTGTTCGATATTAAATAATTCAGATCGAGCTTGAAAGAGAAAACGCAGTGTATTCAGCAAAATTTTACGCAATTTCGGTTCTTTTACAATTTCAATAAAATGAGGATGGATATTTGCTAAGTAGAATTCTAAAGAAGTATGCATACCTATCACTCCCAAACTCATTACGATGTCATCCCTTAATTCTGGGTTAAATTCAGTAAATTCTGTTGCAATACTTGGAAAAACATTTTCGATATACTCTGGATAAGAAATAACAATTTGTGCTAATCCACCAATTACTTGTTTCAAGTCTTTTTCCTTTAGACCGATAAACTCTTTATAATCTCGTAAGAACTCATCAATAAAATCATCGTTTACGGAACATATGTAAGCCATTGCTTCAATTGCAGCACCTCTTACGGGATCTTCCCGATTATCTGCAATTTCTTTCATTTTATCATACAATGAACGGAATTTTGGCTTGAAGTCATGTATTAAATTCTTGATAATTTGCATCGCACCTTGTCGTATCTGTAGAGTTTTGCGTTCTAAAAGAGGCATAGCGATATTATATGACAACTCTGGGAACTTGTCACCAAGAGTATGCAATACACTAACTAAGACGTCTTTAGCTTTGCTTGGTAAATATCCTTCGTACAAATGATCGTAAACAACTTGAATTTTACTTGGATCGGAACGTCCGATTTCAATTAATACCTTTTGAGTTTCTGAAATACTAACTTCCTGTTCAGTTCCAAAGGCGATTTGAATAATTGGAACTAAATTCTCAGCTTTTGAGCGAAATCCTATGATTTTTATCGCAGGTGCAATTGCACGGATGACTTCAGGATCATGGTCTCCAGCTAATTCGTTAAAAACTGGTAGGAAAATTTCGATATCGTCCGGATACGTTTCACAAATATGCCCAACAGCCTCCAACACTAAACGACGTATTCGTGGGTTTTTATTACGTGCATATTTCAAAAGAACTTTGTTATCTTTATCAGCGATAGCTTGAGATATTGCCATTTCACTTACGGTTTGTCGAAGGTTTTTATTGAAGAATAATTGGTATATCAGAAAGATCGCCATGAAGATTTTATCGATTGCTACCGCAGGTATGAAGATTCTTGCAGCGTCTGCGTTTATTGGGGGAATAGAGAAATAATCATTCTGATAGGGAAATGCCCACGGCCATTTAGTGATGATGAAACCAAATATTTGAAAAGCTATACCTGAAAGAATATAAGCTGCAAACATCACTAAAATGGGACGATTTAATGGTTCCTTGTTCAAAAATCTGGAGAAAAATCCAACAATTGCGAAAATCATAGTAGACAGGAAGAAGATAAACAAGTCGAAGGGAACAACAATAGTAATTAAATGCCATATTTCCTTTGCTCTTCCCCCAAATGTGTTATCTATCAGATCCCCAATTCGTAATGTTAGCAACCCAATATTACCTTC
>JAEOTN010000225.1 GCA_016839865.1 Promethearchaeota archaeon
AAGTTGGGTAATTCTTGAATACTTTCGGAAGCAGTAAACGAAAGAGCAGTGGAAAATGAGATTTTATTTCTTTCTTCGATATAATAATGAGATCGTCAATATCTTGACCATATCCATGCAGAAAATAAATAACTGGGTATCGTCGCGACGTGTTTTCATGGTAATTGGGGGGTAAATATATATGAAACTTACGTTCTGGAGATATTTGAATTGCATTTCCTACTAACGCTTTCGATTCAAATTTCAATACTTGATAACGCTTATGGTCTGTAGTATCTTTTTTCATTATTTACTAATCCATGAAACTTCATATAATTCTTTGGAAGTTGTTAGCATATGTCTAAAAAGTAATCTTCAAAATTGAGGTAATTTGCTCAATCTCTCTATAAACTCAGGAACGAGGTTTTAAATCAAAAGTATTTAATTTTGAAAAAAGAATTATTGAGTGACTCCAATCTTCTTTCCTTTGACCTCTTGGATCTCACTCTTTTTGTTTTCTGTTTTCTTTTGTTTGGATCTTAATATCCATAGAGTGACAATTGCTATCAGATACACTCCATAACTGATTAATTCGATTAATCCAGGATTCCCGTTATATCCAAATAATGCCTTCAGAATACTACCTATTGCACTGTTCTCATTTAATGGATGAGGGATTGGGAACCTGCTGTTAAGATCGAATAATGGATAAATAACATAAGGAATTAATCCCCCTTCTTGGAGCTCATGTATTCCATGTGCTACTAATCCTGCGGCAAATAATATCAAGATTACACTAGTCACATTGAAGAATGTTTTGATGTTGAATCTGATTGTCCCAAAGTAAAGTAACACTCCAAGTCCGATTCCTGCTACAAATCCTAATATTGTACCTAACCATCCAAGGCTCTCGGATGCAAATTCTGCAGCTGTGAGGAATATTACTAATTCAATTCCTTCTCTGATTATAGAGATAAATACGAGGAAGAATATCCCCCATTTTTTAGAAGAAGATACATAAACATCAACTCGTTTCTCAAGTTCTTGTACTACCTTCTTCTGTCCAGCCATCCAGAAGATCATTGTAGATATTAATATCGCTCCAATGATCATAGCAAATCCTTCAAATAATTCTTCAGCTTGTCCTTCAAAACCCCCTATTAAGAAATCGAATAGAAATTTTCCAGCAACACTCGCTAAAACACCTGCAAGTGTTCCAATCCATACCCATTTTTTAAAACTGGGCTGATTAATTTTCGATATATATCCAAGAATTATGCTTATTACTAGTATGGCTTCTAAAACTTCTCGGAATGTAATTATAAAACTTGCGATCATGATATTACCTTCTATTTAGCTATAGCTAAGATAAGTAACAAGGTGAGTTTACAAACAAAAAGGTTTCCCTTAATTTCCATCAATTTAACACTTAGCTAACTATCGATTTTAACCAAATCAACCTCCACGTATTATTTTTAAACTAAACATTAGTAAATGGGTTTGTTAAATGGTTATAATAATTATAGAATTTTTTAAGCAACATCCCTTCTTACAGATGATATTCACTTCAAGGAACATATTTCTTTACAATCTCAGCAATAATCTCCACTTTTCTGAAATCTGCATTTGGAGGTAATTCATCGGAAACTCCCAAAATCAAATTAGGGGAAAACATTTCTAAGACTTTATAGGTGTATTCTTTAACATACTTAAACGAATATTGAGGTAAAAAGAGAATGGAGGGAATTCCATCAAGCAAGATTTTATTTCCAATTGATTTTTGCAGTTCTTTTAAGGTCACATCACCTTGAGGTTTTGCAGTTAGAGCTTCTAATCCATCAAATGGTAATCCTTCTAAATATGGAAGAAGATTTCTCAAAGATCCATCCATATGAATATGGCAATATTTCCCTGCTCTGTGAAATTGTTTCACTCTTTTTTCATAATAAGGGATTAAATATTTTTCAAAATATATTGGGGGGGATAAATTACAGTCAATATTTTCTCCAAAATTTAGTATCTTGATAGGAGACTTGCAAAGGATTTCATACATATCGTCTTGTTTTTCATCAATAAAATTCATTAAATCTTCCATTTCATTCGGATAACGCCTTAAGTTTATAATTGTACGCTCAAAACCCATATGCTCAATAATTAATGACATAAAGGGAGATCGAGCGTAATATGTACCTACTACTCCCCTATCTCCTATTATTCTTTTTGCTAAGTTAAATACAGGCAAAGAAAAATTAAAAGTTGAATGTTTTATGATATATTTCAATATTTTCAAATCATTAACTGTTTTTACTGGATATTCTGTGAGATGCCCCCCTCTACTTTTTTGATATAAATTTCCTAATTTAGTTTTATAAACAGTAATTGTCGAACCATCTTGATCTTTACCCGATCTAATCCGGACATATCTTCTTTTCTTCCACGGCCAAATTATAGGTAAATAGAAGTTTTCTATCACATATCTCGGACTTGCTCCAAGATAATCAAAAATTCCTAAAAGACTTTTTTTTAAAATATATTTAGGTATCGTTCCTCCGCATTTCTCATCAGTTATAGGTCTCCTCCAAAGCCGATTTCCATATAACAAATATTATAATCTTGGAATAAAAACGACTCTATCGATTTTTTTCCTCGCGAAGGTATTTAAAACTCTTTCACGAAGAGTTTGTGGTTTTACCATGTTAGTACTTTATAAAATGAAAGGGATTATTTGACTTTCTTTTGTAGAACAAAATGCGTGAAAAGCGACTTTTCCTTACATAAGTGATCAAATATCGGTGAAAATGAACATGTTTCAATATTTACAGACATTCTTGCAGAAAAAAAAATTGAATTCTATTTTTCTTCATAACAAATAGAACCTAATGCGAATCAGAGTATCCTCCAAATTTGCCACATTTTCTACAACGAAACACATAAGCTGTAGGACTTCCTTCCTTATCTAGATGGTCTAGGTAATTTTCCCAATCTTTCTTATTTTCAATTTCTGCTTCTTCTCTAATATAATGTAGAAAATCATCCCCATATTGAATTATCTCGTTTTTTCCTACAAGTCCAATAAACTCAGCACCTTCATTACAATGAGTCCACCATAGTGCTTCCTGCCAGGCAAAGTATCCTGGAGTTCTATATGCAATCTCTTCTACTTGTTCTTTCGGAATATCATCCCAACGCCCTCTTGCTCCAACACTATCCGGATCTATAAATTCAGCATCAAATTTTGTATGAACAGATCCGTCTGCAATACACCACGGACAGATATGGCTATCTAGTGTCTCTTCAGCATCATTCTCTGTATGTACAGGACCTGCATAAATAATCCCCGTATCTTTGCCGCAACAGAGACATTTATTCTCGGATTTTTCAAACATGCTTGTCTTAAAGGGATCAGGATGGAATTTGAATTTTGGAAGTTTCATTTTCACTGCACATCTTCATTTATGAAATGTAGAAATTATAAATCTACTGATGCTGCTCAATTATTAATTCATCACTGGATTTCCAAATAAATTCATAGTTTCTTGAGGTAGCATATTCGTGAAACAATTCTTTAACGATCAAATGTATATCCTCCAACACTTCTGTACGATATATCTGGAGGATACAAAATAGAATACGAGTTTTGTCATTCTCGATTGACTTCGATCAATGTCTTAATGCTTTCTTTCTTTTTCCTAGCATATTCGAATGCTTCATTTGCTTCCTCGATCTTGAAAATTTTACCAAAAATTTTCTCAGTTGGAAGCCTCCCATCTACAATTATCTTTATAGCTTCCTTAACATCTCGCATGACGTACATTAGCGTTCCAATGAGTTCCATCTCTCGATCCTGAAGATCTGCTGCTTTAATGGTAACTTCATCTCCATATACTCCAAGAACGATGACTTTCCCTCCTTTTCGAATAAGATCCATTGAAGTCCGTAATGATGCTTCAATTCCTACACATTCAAAAGCAATATCAATTCCTTCATATCCAGCTTCTTTTCTTATTATCGAAACAACATCTTCTTTAGCATTTATAATTCGGTCTGCACCTATTTCTTTGGCTAATTTCAAGCGATAATCACTAAAATCAGTAATCCAAATCTTACTTGCTCCTGCTGCTTTTACACTTGCTAAAACTCCTAAACCGATCATCCCTGAGCCTACAATAGCAACATTTTTACCAAACACATCTCCAGCTCGATGTACAGCATGAACTCCAACTGCAACTGGTTCAACTAAAGCAGCATTTTTCAAACTTAATTCATCTGGGATTGGAACCACATCCTTAGCAGGAAGCAAAAAATAATCTGCCATAGCTCCCTCTCCTTGACA
>JAEOTN010000226.1 GCA_016839865.1 Promethearchaeota archaeon
ATCAATAACAGGTGAAGTGATGATCGAAAACCTCTCAAACTGATCTCTTACGTTCCTACTGGATTGGAGAATCAAACTTTGATATTGATTTAGGAGTAATTCGAATGAAATTTCTTTTTTGATTTGATTTTTTTCTCTTTTATTATCTTTGATATTTGTATGAAGTGTTTTTAGATTGTAACTAATGGAATACAAGAGTTGTTGAGCTTCAATTTTTGCATTAACCCAATACATAGTGATATCTTTTAATTCCTCCTTAAAATCCAGGTTTTCAACCCAAATCTGACCAATTTCCGATTCTAACCTGAAAATTTTATCACGGATATAAGCTAGATGTTCCAATTTTTTCCCAGCACGCTCAACATCCCCCTTTTGAATGAGTTGTTTTAATTGGGTGTTGAGATTAACAATGTCTTCCATTTCTGATTTAAGAACATCAATGCGAGATTTCACTCGATTAATATTCTCATGAAGTTGTAAAATATATCGATTTTTTGCGTTTTCTACGCTTTCTTTAATATAATTTTTAATATCTCCTATCTGTTCTAAGAGATCCAAACGAGTATACAACCAATCCTCTATAAGATCAACAGCTAGTCGTTTATACTCATATTTATCAAGACGATTGCCAAAGGATTCGATTTTTTTTATGGATTTGTTAATTTCTCGTTCTAAGATAATCAAAGCTTCCCGGAATTCATTCTTCTCTATAATAAGAAGCATATTATCACGAAGATTTTTTGGTAAGCTCTGTAATTCCAACATTTCCCTGTAAAACAAATTTTGGTGTACTTCTACTTCTTTTATGATGATCTCAATGTCGTCTATCGAACTTTGAATTCTATCCAAAGCTGAATGAATTGTATCCAACACCTCAGGATCGACTTCATTCTCGTGAATTGTACTCAGTGTAATATAAGACCAAACAGCAATGTTTTTTACTTTTAAAATACCGTTAAGAGAGCCCAGAACAGTAATTATTTGCTGCCTTTCTCTCCAATCAGCATTTCTCAATCTAGCAAATAGGATCGCTACTTGTTCCTCAATTTTATCCAGTGCCTCTTCTTTAAATCGATTTAGTACATCAGCTACGAAAGTGCGGATCGCACGATCAGGATCCTCCAAATGCTCAAATCCTCGGTGTAAAACTGCGTCGGGTCTTTCCATTCCCAAATATAGAAAGATATCATATAATCCATCTAAAATTTCCTTTTCTTTGGTATGGACATTATTGAAAATTATTTCTAATACTTTCTCTGGATGGACACGACCAATTTTCACTAATGCATCTATAACTTTAGTTTGGATCATTAAATTCGGATTATTTAAGAGGGGGGGTAGTCGAGGAGCGATTAATGATACATTAGAGTAATTTTCGGCACCAACTTCTCCAACAAGCCAGATTCCTTTTTCTGTTATTTGCCAAATAGAAGAATTAACTAATTGTGAAGTGATTTGTAAGAAGGATTCAGAATCGAGTAATAAACTAATGTTTTTCAGGGTTTCAATTGCGGAACCCTGGACTTCTTCGTCCTCGTCACCAACAAGCTTGGAAATATTTTCAATAAATCTACGGAACAAGTTTTTATCCGCAATCTTTTTATTTTTAATAAGCTCTTCGCTAATCTCAATTGCTCGGATACGAATCTTCCAATGTTCGTCTTGCATCCTGTTTAAAATATAAATTAACAGACTATCTCGATCTAAATGGATATTAAGACTTAAATTGCCGATAATATTCAGTGTAATTTCTCGATTATTTTTATCTTCATCCTGTAATCGATTTGTAATGATAGGTATGAATTCGAGTAATACTGTTGGTCTGTACTTGCTGATCCTTTCTGTAATGATAAGTGATTCCGTTTGAATCCATTCATCTGAACTTTTTAATAATACAGCTAGATAGGGAACGATTGTATCAACGATATAAGGAGTTTTATCACAAATGAGAGTGATTTTTTCAATGATTTCATAGAGCTGTTCTTGGTTGGTTGTCGTTAAATTCTTTTTTACAATGTTCAAACAAATGTCAATAACATCATTATAGTTGCGGTTAGCAATATAAGATTCCACTAGATCAAGTGTTTCGTCATTTAAATCAGATGAAATTGGCTGGTTCACTTTCCTCTTATCCTCGACTGTATACTGGAATTGCTTAGCTTGTTGGTTTTCCGATAATAATCATAACATAAAAACCCAACCTTATATATTATCAGCATTTCAGACTAGAATAAGGAGAACATAATGCCCATCATACGTGAAGCAGGAGAATTCATTGAGAACATCCATCTTATTGATTTGAATCAGTATGGGATGAATAAGGTTTGTAGTAGTTTTTTATTGCACTGGGATGATTCTACAGTAATCTTTGATGTTGGTACTTCAGATGATTTCCGAAAAGTTCTTTCTTACATGAGAAAACACTCCATTCCACGTGAATCCGTTAAATATTTGGTCCCTTCACATCATCACTTCGACCATGCAGGCGGTATGTGGAAGCTCATTAAGAAATTGGAGAAATATAATCCTTCAATCAAGATAATCGCAACTGAATTACAAAAGGAACAAATGCAACATCCAGAAAAACATCTTATAGCGGCAGCTTCCACGTATTCAGATTGGGTTGGAAAAATGGAACCTATTGCTGATAGCTTCTTTCAGGTTATTGAGCCAGACACAAAACTTACTTTGGATGAAGAAGAACAACTCGAGCTAGCTATATTTTCTAGTCCAGGACATACTTACGACCACGTATGTCCGACGATTTATAAAAAAAATACCCCCTATTTTTCATATTTCGCTGAAGCTGCTGGTACATTATTCAATGCAGAGTCTTTACTCACGTTACCAACTAGTATGCCAACTGAATTCGATTATGAAAAATACATGCGTTCAGTAGAGAAATTACTAGCATTAAGTGCTGAAAATATAGGATTTTGCCACTTTGGTGCAATAACTACTCCAGAAGATGTCTCAACAATCTTAAAAGACCAATTATCATTTGTTCCCGTTTTCCGAGAGTTTGTCAAGAAGAAATATGAAGAGTATAGAAGTACTAGACCTATAGTAGAGGCTGTGATCAAAGAGTTATTTTATGAAAGATCTGCATTCCACCGATCTGAGGGTTTATCGGAAGCGTATAAGGGGATTTCTACGCGGAATGCACTCGCTTTAGTGTATGGAATGCTTGTGGATTTAGGATTTAAGAAAAATAAGTATTAAAAAAATTATAATTTTTCGAGAACAGTCGCCATGGAAACTCCACCGCCGCCACAAAGTGTTGCTAATCCAGTAGTTTTTCCTGAATGAATTAACTCATGTAAAAGAGTCACCATGATCCGATTCCCTGTGCATCCAACTGGATGGCCCAATCCAATACCAGAACCATTCACATTTGTTATCTCTCGATTCAATCCCAATTCTTTTTCAACTGTTAAATATTGACTCGCAAACGCTTCATTGACTTCAATCAATTCGAAGTCATCTAGTTTGTAATCCGTTCGTTTGAAAAGGTCAGTCACTGCAGGAACTGGGCTTCTACCCATAATTTCTGGAGCACTTGCACCTAATCCCATTCCGGTGATCTTTGCTAACGGTTTCAATCCCAATTCGTTAGCTTTTTCTTCAGCCATAACGATCATAGCGGAGGCACCATCATTTATGCCGGATGAATTTCCAGCAGTTACAGTACCAACTTTAGGGACGAAAGCGGGACGTAATTTTGCTAGTGCTTCCATTGTAAGTCCGGGTCGGAAATGTTCATCTTTGTCAACGATGATTTCTCCTTTTTTTCGATCTTTAATTGTGACAGGTACTATCTCATCTTTGAAAGTTCCATCCGTATTTGCTCGTTCTGCATTATTATGAGAGCGTAAAGCTACTTCATCTTGCTGTTCTCGCGTCCATCCATCCCTTAAAGCTAGAAATTCGGCTGTTTGACCCATTATATACGGTTTTCCACGAGCCCATTCAACAGGACCGTCCTTCGGATACGGTACAAAAATTGAACCGCATTGCAGTCCATGGATTAATCCATCTGCAAATTCTCGATCCTGTAACCTAATCCCCCATCTGGCTTCTTGCACAACATAAGGAACGTTGCTCATAGATTCCACCCCACCAACCAAGCAGCAATCTAATATACCAGTTTTTATATATGCCATTGCATCCAATGTTGCAGCCATTCCAGATATACATACTCGATTCACTGTTATTGCCGGGATGGAATCAGGAATTCCTGCTAACAGAGCTGCTACGCGTGTTACGTTCATTGCATCCACTGGTTCTAAACAGCTACCAAACCGAATATCTTGTATTTCTTGAATATGCTCTTCTATGCCTGCCCGTTTGATCGCTTCTTTCATAACCCCAGCTGCCAAATGAGGAGCTTGAACTTTCCGCAGACTACCTCCAAACGCACCAATTGGCGTTCTGCACGCTGAAACTATCACTATGTCTCTCATAATTATCACAAAATCTTCCAATTTATTTGGTTAATAAAATCATTAAAATAGAGGAGTTCTCTATTCTTTCCATTGCAAATACACTCCTATGCAAATAAATACTTTCTAAACCCATTTTCATCATAGAGTGGTACTTGTGAATGATTAAGAACATGAGACATTAAAAAAAAGTAATTAGATTTCACTTTTATGATTTAAACAATTTTTTATTCAGCAATAGGATTAACACTGCTGTTCCAACGATAGATATCAGGAGCACACCTACCGGGAATCCTGGAATGATACCACATTTATTATCATAGACATTGTTGTCTGTGCCTCGATCATTAACCATCGCAAGAAAATCTGCTCCTCCCTTAAAGCAATTTCCAAAAATTTCATTCCCCGAGCTGCCTTCCACTAAATTGATTCCATAAGGTCCGTCAGTATTCCCGTCATTGTTTGAAATTGTATTGTTATGAGCGTTATCTATATTCACGATGGCATTTCTGGCATCTGTAATTGTATTACCTACAACTGTGTTGTTAATAGACAGCCACCATATATAAATACCAGATGCCACATTGCCTATTTCATTATCCTTTATAAAGTTAAATCGGCAATTTCGGAGGCTTATACCACTATCCGTTACACCACCTTCCGTAATCACATTTTGTGTGCAATTGACATTTTCACAGTTATACAAAGAAATTGGTGAAGCATAGCTTCCAGAGCATTTCAGAGTACATTGCTGAATTATTAGGTATCTGTCTGTATTACTTATCGAAATCGCGTGATCAAAATTACTAGACGTTTCGATTTCATAGTTTTCAATTACATGTGCCGTTTCCCAAGATAGACCATCCGTGCCATCCCCTGTACAAAAAGTATCCAATTCAGAATTTGATGCAATTTCAATACGATCATGAGGGATAGAACTTCTAGGTAAATGGAAGGGGATTTTTGCAGAGAAGATGATGCTCATAGAGACAGTTAATACAAGAAAAAGCAGAATTAACTGTGTTAAAGCTCTTTTATATTTCATTTATTTCCACCTCTAGTTTTCAAAATTAAACAGCAAAAGTTTGCTGATTTAAGATAGTGCTTTGTGATTTATGCAATCACGATGCAAAATCCAACAATGAGTAATCCCTCCAAAATATAAATGTATAGGGTTTCCAGAGGTTTACGATCTGTGCTCAATTATTAGCATATTCAATAAATATCACTAATCGAAAAAAAGAAAAGTGGTTCAAATTATTTTGACCCAGTTCGTTTTTTACGTAATTTAGCCATAAGAATTACACTTGTCCCTAATATCGAGACAATTAAAACCACCGGTGAATATGAGGGTATAGTAAATCCTTCTAGTTGTAGAGTAAAGAAATTTCCATTTATAGTATCAGGAACGCAGATATATGCTGCATCAGTGCCATTATTAAACCATGGAACGAAACCGTTCGATCTACCAGGTTTTAATACAACATCCCTTCCTCTACTATCTTCCGAATCTAAAGGAAACATGATTTCAAACTGCATACCATCAGATTTGTTCCAACATTTCCCTTCCACGTCATTAGCGCCACCATTTTGAATATCAGTTGGCCAGGTACCACCGTACACAATCGCCACATCATTGGTAGAGTTATCCATGTTTAACATTTTTACATCATTTCCATCATTCCAAACAGGAATAGCATTATCAAGGGTGTATATTGGTGCTGATGCATTCACATGGAACGCCATTGATAGTGTTGTTTCTGTTAAAGTTTCATTTATACTAAATGCCATGTACAGCGATTCACCATTATGCACTGACATAATGTCTACTTCGATCCTTATGTCTGGGTACAAAGAGCCTTCCTCCCAGTAAAAAAAGGCAAACGTTTTCGGAACCGTGGCACTCCATTCGTCGTCAAATACCCCGTCCAATGTGACATTTCCCTCGATTTCAAAGGATGTGATAGTATCTAACCAAACAGTACCTTGTGAAAACGAGCTATTCCACATGAATGACAGAAAGAGCAATGAGAGCCCAATTACTAAAATTTTTCTCGATTTCATATCTCATCCCCCCTCCCTTGGCTTAAGTGATTTTTATATCTACCGTCAGATTTTCGCCAATTCCTACCTATATGGTATTCGAATTCACTACAGTTTCATAGATGAAATCTATAGGAATCTAGAACTTTGGGATCTTTTCTTGATTATTAGCCCCGCAGTCCCATGAAATAAATATACACTAAACACATTTCATAAATGATTGATTGATTCAGATAGGGGATATTTTTGTCATCGAAAAAGCGTAGTTCAAAAAATAAGAAGAAAACGAAACCTGTTTCACCACGAAATAGCCTGTTGCGATTCATGGGGGCAGATACAAAAAATATAGTGAAGAAAGCCGAGAAGAAACCTCACACAAAGAAAACTATACAAAAGAAAAAAGAAATTGAACCCAAGGCAGTAGAAGCTCTAGAAAAATCCCCTAAAGTGAAGACTTCTGAAAAGAAAGAACCTGATGAAAATCAGGAAATAAAGAAACCAATTGAGAAAATAAAAAAATCAGTTGAAGAGAAAAAACAAAAAAAAACCATTATAAGTAAGAAACTTGAGAAATCAGACCTTACTTTCTACAAAAAAAATACAAAACCCTTTGGAGAACAAATTTTCGACAAGAAATTAAGTGAGGAAGAAAAAAAAGGAGCTGCTAAAACGGTTTACGTAAAACATCTTGAGAAGAATGATCTTCTGTGTACAGATATGAATGAGGGATTTCTATTAACAGTCGAATATTCTGGAAAGCACAATAAAGCTTATGCAAAATTTTACGATTTAAAGGATCAAAAAATAAAATTCTGGTTGGATAACACTGAGCACCACCCCTATGCTCTGCATCGAGCGAAAAAAGAAGAGCTTGAATCCATTGAAGAATTGATAGATTTTGATGGATTTGACCATATTGAATCTATTGAGATTGAAGACCTTCTTTATGATCGAAAAATTACCGCATCGAAGATTGTGGCGAAAACTCCTAGTGATATCGGTAAGAAGGGTGATATTGTGAATGATGATCCTTTATCACTCAAACCTAGTTCCATTTTTAATATCTTAGCTCGAGCCGGGTATGAGGGAGCATGGGAAGCGAACATTCGTTATCACCATAATTTCATTTACGACCGAGATCTTATTCCAGGACTTATTTACCAGATAAAAGATGGAAAAGTTTCCCCAATCCAATTAGAAACTACTCCCGATTTAGAAAAGAAGTTATTAGAGATATTTGCTGCAGAACCAGAGACTTTTCAAAAGATGGGACAAAGATATATGAAATTATTTTCTTACCCAATCCCGGAAATTCGACGTGTAGCATTTGATATTGAGGTTGAAGTACCAAAAACGGGAGGACTACCGGATCCAACAGCAGCGAGGGAGAGGTTAACTAGTATTTCATTCTCTAGTTCAGATGGTATGAACAAAGTGTATGCTCTATGGCGAGAAGAAATACCTATTGGAACAAGGATCACAGATTTCCCTGAAAACACTGAAATAATTTATTTTAACGACGAAAAAGATTTATTGATTGAGACCTTTCGCATACTTTGGGATTATCCCATAGTAATAACCTTTAATGGAGATAATTTTGACTTAAATTACCTGTTCCATAGAGCTAAAAATTTAGATCTCTCATCAGAAATCAACCCAATAGAAATTAAAAGGCAGGGTGGTTTTTCCATGGTTGGAACGAATGCGTTCTTAAAATATGGAGTGCATCTTGATCTATACCAAATTTTTGCAAATAGAAGCTTAAAGGGGTACGCTTTTGGGGGTATTTATGAACGGAATTCCCTCGATCAAATATCAAAAGCATTTTTAGGAGAAGAAAAAATCAAACACGATACTGGTAAGAAATTCTCAGCATTAGACATAGCGACTATGGATTTACAAACACTAACATATTACAATATGATTGATTCCGTTCTAACTTTGGATTTAACAAGCTTTGGAGGGAATACTGTATGGAACCTAATTGTATATTTAATGCGTATAACAAAATTACCTCTTCAAGACCTATTTAGACATCAGATTTCTATGTGGGTTCGCAATATATTGTATTATGAACATAGAAATCGAGGTTATTTAATACCTCGTCGGTCTGAACTAGCAGAATTAAAACCTGGAATGGGTGACGAATTCGAAGGAGGTTTTGTATTTAACCCTGTTCCTGGTATTCATTTCAATGTCAGTGTTATGGATTTTAGCAGTCTATATCCCACTATTATCAAAAACAGAAACCTATCATATGAAACGGTGAACTGTACACATCCTGAATGCCAAGGTGAATTATTACCTGGTGTTCCATATTATGTGTGCACAAAGCGAATGGGAATTTTTGCAGTTATTGTAGGTTTCTTTAGAGATATTCGTGTGAAATGGTATAAACCACTATCATCCAATAAGTCGGTTACTAAAGAAGAACGAAATTTCGCAAAGATTTTACAAAGTGCTCTCAAAGTTTTTATCAATGGAGCCTATGGAGTTATGGCCTCACCCAATTTTGCATTAAGATGTGTACCCGTTGCGGAATCAACCACAGCGATAGGAAGATACTCGATTCAAGAGACATCAAAGAAAGCTGCTTCAATTGGTGTAAGAACATTATACGGTGACACAGATAGTGTTTTTTTACAATCCCCAAGTGAAGAACAAATAGAGGAGATCGCCCAGTGGAGCAGAAAGAATCTAGATTTAGACCTAGAAGAAGAAAAAATATATCAATTTCTAGCTTTGTCCCAACGGAAAAAAAATTATGTTGGTGTGTATAAGGGAGGTGAATACATCGATGTTAAGGGCATGTCTGCTAAGAAAAGCAATACACCTCCTTTCATATTCAAAGCTTTCGATGAAATTTCTGAAATTCTGAAGAGAATTACAAATATGGATGAGTTTGAAAGTGAGAAGAAACATATAATTAAAATAACTCGCTCTTATTTGAAAAGAATTGGCAAACCTTTAGATAAGAAAGGATTCCCAATTGAAGAGTATGCAGTTTCTACCAAATTAACAAAACCAATCACCAATTACACAAAAACAATGCCACAACATGTAAAAGCAGCGATTATGGAACAAAAGAGAACTGGGATAAAGGTAGAAGCAGGAGAATATATTACCTATGTGAAAACAAGAGATACAGAAAAAGTTAGACCAGTTGCACTAGGGAAGATAGAGAATATTGATGTAAAGAAGTATCAACAGAATCTGCAAAATGTTCTTGAACAACTATTAGATGCTCTTGATATCAAGTGGGAAGAGATCAAGGGAATGAAAAAACTCGACGCATTTGGAATCTGATTGTATCACGGTAGTAATACAAAAGTGTGCGTTTAAATTCCTATAAATATAACGAGACGTTTCAATTTTTCATATAAGGCTACCTTAGAATATTTCCAATATAAACGCACCAATAATAATAAATCGGAAGGATCATAGCTATGTATAAGCGACAATATTCTCGATTTAGAGGATCCACATGCAGAAAAACTCACTCATCCCACATGAAGATATCTCGGTACTAGCGTTAAGATTATACAGAAAAAATGAGAAATATGATACAATGATCCATGAGTTGGCGAGGTTATGTAAAACTCTACAGATGAACATTGATTTAAACGGTTGTTCTGATAACCATTGGGTTGATGTAAATGTGTTTCAAACTGTAGACGAGATGAGAACCAAGTTACGTCATGAGACTTTCAAAGAACCATCGAAAGAAGAAATTAAAGCACTAGCAGAAACACTCAAAGAGTATAAACCAGAGAAATCCAAGCTCCATTGGTTCATAGCTGAGAAAACCCTTGTTCTGGAGAAGCTTAGATCCCTATATTAAGTCGTAATTCATCTCTATTTCTTTCTTTTTGTAGTAACAATATTCATATAATGTGAAAAGGATTTATTTTTGTAATGGATCTCACCATTTTATTCATCGTTCTAATCATGATAGGCAGAGTCGCTCTTCTAGGATACGAGCGTATAGAGTTTAAAAAGGCTGGAGAGAACCAAGATCCATTAGTTTCCACATTTTTATTGTTTGCAATTGCAGGAGTCATGCTATTACCAGTACTCATTTTTGCATCATTTGAAGGTGTTGAAGGACTGGTATATGCTACCATTTCAGGAACCGTCTATTCAGTAGCTTTTGTGTTATATGTGTATGTATTGGCTAATTATGAAGCGTCTCTTGTATCTCCATTGTATAATTTCAACGTTTTCTTCTTATTCATATTATCTATGATTTTTCTTGGTGAAAATTTCTTCTGGTTCAAATTAGCTGGTATTTTCTTACTATTTGTTGGAACAAGCCTACTGGATATAAAACACTCCTTAAAAGAATCAATCGTTGCAGTATTTACAAATCGAGGATGCCTATTAATGATTATAGTTAGTCTACTTATCGCAATAGGAAGAGTAATTGATGGCTTATTCGTAAAAACAACTACTGACCCATTTCTATACGCAGTAATTCAATATTGGGTAATTTCCTTGTATTTGTTTATTGCAATCTTAGTTTCCAAAAAAATTAGAATAATTAAAACCGCAATTATAGCCCACTATAAACATTTTTTACTGGGTTCTTTCGCGAATGCATATTCTTACATTCTACTTTTAGTCTCTATCTCTATATTTGGTCTTGAACTATCGATTGCAGAGCCCTTATCCATGCTATCACTTCTTGTTACTTTGGGATTATCGGCATGGATATTGAAGGAAAAAGTAAAAGGTCGTTGGTTAGGTGCTATACTTATGGTAATCGGAGGAATCTTGCTGGTGATCAAATTTTAACCGTCAGAATGGGTTAAAATTTATCTTTTGACCGAAAGAGAATCCCCTCCTTTAGGTAAGGAATGAATTTCGAGATAGGGGCTATTGTATAAATATACTTCCTCATTAGAATAAATATGGGATATACATTAGAACATGGGTCACATTCTGTATTCAGGCTTTTTTATCACTTAGTTTTTGTAGTGAAATATCGAAGAAAAATTTTTAATAATGAGAGAATCATTGATGGATTAAAACAAATTTGGATGCCCTTATATTTTTTAGCGTCCACAAGGCAAGGTAGTCTTGATATAGTGAAAAACTATATCGAGAATCAGGGAAAAAGGTGATTATATCCATTTTAGATTTAAAAAACTCCAACAGTTATCAACTTAAAATAAAAAAACTCTTCATAATCTATTATGCAACTTGTTCGACAGATTCAAATGAAAAAAACTCCTTTTTTGGATGAGATAACTCTGTTATCCAAGAATCTGTTTAATGTTGCAACGTATGAGATTCGACAGCAGTTTTTTAGTAATAGGAAATGGCTTAGGTATAATGAATTGTGGAAGTGGCTCAGAAATCATGATGCCTATATCGAATTGCACAATAAATGTGGTTCCCACCCACCTCAGCAAGTTTTGAAACAAGTAGATCAGAACTTCAAGAGTTTCTTTCAAGCAGTTAAATCTTGGAAGAAAGATCCTTCCAAATTTAAAGCAATGCCAAAACTTCCCCACTACAAACGCAAAAACGGAAAAAACATGGTCTATTTTACCTCTCTGCAAGTTAGACATAAAAATTGTCATGTTTTGCTTACACGAAAAATGCTGAAATCTGGTTTTCCAAAGATCAAAACCGATATTGAAAACGTGAAAGGTGTGAGGATTGTTCCTTTTGCCGATAGATACAATATTGAACTCATATATGACTACGAGCCGACCGACTTACATTTGAATCCAAATAATGCAATAGGAATTGATTTGGGCTTAGAAAACGTCATAACTGCATCAGATAACATTGGTGGTAATCCATTGATTATCAAAGGTGGCGTTTTAAAGAGTATAAATCAGTTCTATAACAAAGAGTTGGCAAAATACAAGGCTATGGCTAAAATCTGCAATAATGCGGATACTACAAACCGAATTTTGAAAATTCATAGAAAGAGAAATAATAAAATAAGAGATTTTTTTCATAAGTCATCAAGAAAAATAGTGAACCATTGTGTTGAACATGATATTGGAACGATAGTTATCGGTTACAATGAGTATTGGAAACAGAATATCAATATTGGTAAGAAGAACAACCAAAATTTTGTGTCAATCCCTTTTCTTAAACTTATCCAACAAATTGAATATAAGGCAGAAATGGTCAGCATTAACGTTATTAGGACAAGTGAAGAATACACTTCTCAAACGTGTAGTTGTTGCGGGATAGTGAAGAAATCCAATAGAAAATACAGAGGTCTATACGTATGTTCCAAGTGTGATTCTGTCCTAAACGCTGACGTAAATGCCTCAAATAATATTCTTAAAAAAGAATTTCCCAAATCCAATAGGATAGGGAATAGAGGGCTTTTGAACAGCCCAATAGTGTTAAAGACGTGCTAACAACCTATGAATCTCCTTCCTTTAGGGAGGAGTAGTTCAATGGATTCAGACATTAAACTTATTATTTTGGCGTTTGTTATATAAAGTGGGGTTTCATCGTGCCACAAAAAAGGTGTTACTTCTGCAATGATATCATTCTGGGTATACAGCGGAAGTGTCCTTTATGTGGTGAATACTTTTGTAAATTTCATAGAAACTTCTGGAATCACGAATGCATATCTTTACCAAAGCGTAAAAAGAAAGTTCTAATGGAATTTTCTACATCGTTTGGATCTTCTCCCAGAGTGAACGTCAAAGAAATCCTACGCGTTATTGAAGAGGAACAAAATACGAATTACGTCTTATATCAAGATAAAATCGCATTAATTTACTCAAAACTATCCAGACCCGGTTTAGCAATTGAGAAATATGCAGATATCTTGGAGATTTGGTCAGATAATCCTGAAATTTTTCATAAAATCGCATTTGAGTATTCGAGATTGAAAGATTTCGAACAAAGCATATCCTTTCAGAGAAAAGCTCATGATTTTGATCCAATCAATGAAGAATATAGAGAAATGCTCGATGTATACAATCTTCAATTAATAAAACAAAAGAAGAGAAAGAGTAGAATCTTACGAAGGAAATTGCACAAATACGCTGTGACTTGCATGAAATCTGCAGAAAGATTTATCCGAAAGCGTATGTTACCTGAAGCATTAGAAATCTTGCACTATGGACTTGCAGCAACCGCGAGATACTATGATTTGTATGGACAAACTCTGTTTATCAACAATATTGCATATGTTTATGCATTACAGGAAGATTTTGATAACGCTTTATCATCCTACAATGTTGCATTGGATATAGCAGAAAAATTGCAGGATAAAGCCTTGGAGCATATTGTAATCCAAAATATCAAAGACTTGGATTCATTCCAGCAGGGAATGTTTTTACATGTCAAAGATCGGCCTTCTTTTATGAATTTCAGCAACCTTATGATGAAACACTGGGATCGCATCAATAGACCTGAATTTGATGAAGAAATCAAGAAACTATCGCCTGAAATTCAAGAAAAACTAATTGATTATAAAAAGTTGCTAAATGAAGTAATGGGTGAATCTATGGATACAAAGAAGAAAAAGAAACGAGATTAAACCTTTACATAATAATATTCATTATTTACACGTTGCTTTACATCTTTTTTTGAGCCCTTTTTATTAATTCGCGCCCTTCCCGTATCTAAATCCCGTCGAAAGGTAATATCCAGTGATTTTAAAAATGCATTCATTCCATCTTGTTTTGTAAGTGGTCCAATTGTATGGCCTTCCACACCAGGATCACCCAAAAAAATCAGTAAGCGGTCTGCTAGTGCATCAATAATTTGAATATCATGCTCAATAGCTATGGTAGTCGAATCTGTTCGTTTTGTATGTGAACGAATGATTTCAGCAATCTTTATTCTCTCCTCGACGTCTAAATAAGCGCTTGGTTCATCGATAAGATAAAGATCTGCATCCTTAGTAAGACATGCTGCAATAAATGTGCGCTGTAATTGTCCTCCAGAGAGTTTACCCACATGTTTGTCAAATAACGAATCAACTCCAAGAGGTTGGTATAACTCTTGGCTGAGAATTTCATTATGGATATATTTTCGAGAGTTATCTGTTATGAATTCTTCAACGGTTCCCTTAAAATCTGCAGTAATATATTGCGGTTTGTAAGAAATGGAGATTCTTTCAGAAAGGTTCAGATTTTCTTTATCAGATTTAAGTTGCCCAACCAAAATTTTAAAGAAAGTTGTTTTTCCAAGCCCATTTTGACCGACAATTCCCAATACTTCATTCTCATATAGGATCCCAGAACCAATCTCTAGTTTAAAGGAAGAGAATGTTTTTGTTAGATCAGGCCACTCTGCAAAAACTCTTGCATTAGCCCAGGTTCTACCAGACACCGTTTTTCTAAACCGAATTTTATTTTCACGAAATTCTGTGTTGTCTGCTGAAATAAATCCATTAAGATAGGTATTGATTCCATTCTTTACATTTAAGATTCGTGAGATAATTCCAAATTTGTTAGGTTCTCCATAGAATAAATGAACCATATCCGACATGTAATCCAAAATTGTTAAATCGTGGTCCACTACAAGAAAAGCTTTATTTTCCGTTTTTAGTTCTTGAAGAACTTCCGCGAGATCTACGCGTTTCTTGATATCGAGAAAGGTACAAGGTTCATCAATTAGGAAAACGTTTGCATCAGTTAGTAGCACATTTGCAATCGAGAATCGTTGCAATTCTCCTCCCGAACATTCCTCAAGATATCGATCCTTTATACTGTAAATATCCAAAGCATCCAAAATTTGTTGATATTGTGGATGATTTTTCAATGGGGCAAGAATTTCTCCAATCCTTCGTCCCTTGTACTTATCAAATAAAACCCGTAAGACCTGTTTTTTGTAACTTATGTTAGATTCATTAGAAAAATGGTTTCGAATATTATTATCCTTTATACCTGCTGCAATATCGTTCCAATTTTGGGATTTAGAAGAAGAGCCAAAGTTAGGTTTTAAAGTTTTACTCAATATGTTCATGATTGTAGATTTACCGATTCCGTTTGGACCAACTAATCCAGTTACCTTCCCTTTAGTGAGTGTGGGGAGTTGGTACAATCGAAATCCGGTATTGTATTGATGAACTTTTAATTGATCGGGATCTTCCTCTACATAGTTTTTTACGTATATGGCGTCTCTTGGGCACCTATTCACACATATTCCACACTTTATACAATATTCAGAGTGGATAATTATCTCATTAGTGGATTTCTTGAAATCTATCGCCGGAAAAACTTTCTTCTTTCCTTGTAACTTCTTATTGGTGATATTCACGGGACAATATTTGATACATGGGCGACCGCACGAATTATATGTACATTTGGAATAATCAACAAGATAGGCTTTTTTCATTCAGAATCACATATGCAGTAGCCATTTTGGCTCCATTTGTTGTATCCGCGGATCATCAATTAGTTTGTTCAGCTCTTCTATAAATCGTTCTCGATCTTTGGAAATGTCATTTGACTTAAGTGTGCAATAGTTAGATATATGATCATTATACATCTCGGAAGTGACATTAGATCCTATTTGAGCTAGAATATCCCGTTCTTCCTTTAGGACGTCAACAGGTCTCATTACTTTGAATGTACCATTTTGCACATCTACCCAAAGAGGACTTGAGGGAATCACATTTAGGGTTCGAAACCGGAAAATTGTAGGATTAATTTCAGTGAGTACGCGAGCGGTTTCCCTGACATGTTCTTCTGAGTGTTCATAACTGCCCAATCCTAATATGACATAGAGGGAGAGTTTAATTCCTGCATTCAATAGTCGTTTTCCAACTTCAATTATTGTACGGTCATTAGTACCTTTTTTCATCAAACGCAAAACGGTCTTAGAACCAGATTCTAAGCCCATATACACAATATCCAATCCAGCTTCCTTTAATTGCTTCAGTTCTTCGTCTGATTTTTTTACTATATCTAACGCTTTGGAATATGCGCTTAATCGCTCTAATTTCTTAAAGCGTAATTTTACATATTTCAGAATCTTCACAAGGTAATCGGTCGGTGCACTAGTTGGATTCCCATTACCCAGAAACACCCATCTATGATTCGGATATGTATCAGCCAGATAATCAATATCTTTCATCACTTCTTCCAAGGGACGCACTACATAATCCTGAATCCCTTTATACACCCCACAGAACTTGCATTGATTCCATGAGCACCCTCCAGTGACAGCAAGAAGAACCGAATAAGATTCGACAGGAGGACGAATAATGATGTGACCAGGATTAAGGGACATTTTTTCTCAGTAAAAACTAAATTAAGTAGAATAAAGAATAGAATGCTATTAACTGAGATCAAAATAAAAAATCTCCTTTCTTGAGGGGAGTCTGAATTTTAATATTCTATCTTCATCCAAGAAGTACCGATCATGATTTTAACTACTAAAATTCGTATTTTTCCCAGCCAAGAGCAGGAGGATCTACTCTGGATTTTTTCGGAAAAATGCAGATTGATTTATAATTTTGCCCTTCATGATAGGATCAAGAATTGGAAACAAAATCTAGAGTTGCCTAAAGAAAAATGGACATTTATCAACTACATTGACCAACAGAACCAATTACCTTTGATAAAGCAACAATTCCCCGAATATAAATGGGTCTACTCAAAAGTACTCCAAGGAGTTTTGAAGCGATTAGATTCAAATTATAAATCCTTCTTTAGTTTATGGAAACGGGGTAATAGGAATGTAAAACACCCTAAATTTAAGGGGAAGAAATATTTTCAAACCTTAATTTATAATCAAAGTGGATTTACATTCAAAGGTAATTCCATCTCATTTTCTCATAAACATCCTTCAAAAATAAAGCTGAAATTTCTATTGAAATATATTATTCCATTTAATTCCAAGATAAAACAAGTAGAAATATTTTTGGATTCAAAACAACGGTGGTTTGTATCCTTCAACCATGAAATCCCAGAAATCTTGTATATTGATAATGGAAAGTATCAAGCTATCGATTTAGGCATATCAAATCTTGTGTCTGCAGTGAATTTGGATTCCAAATTTATTCAAATTAAAAATAATCGAGCAGATTTGTATTGGAGAAAAAAACTTGCGGAAGTTAACTCCAAACGGGACCATTGTAAAAAATATTCAATTCGGTGGAAAAAACTTAATCAGAAATATATTTCGATGAGATCCAAGTGTACTAATCAACTCCGCGATTTTCAGCATAAAATCTCCAAAAAAATCGTTGAAAACACCCAAGCAAACACCCTTATTATCGGTGATTTGGATTTACAAGCGATGGGTAAGAAACAGAAAGGTACAGGAAATACTCGATTAACAAAGGCAAGAAAAACACTCAATCATTCGATACAGAATACAGGTAGTTTGGGGAGATTTGCCGAATTTTTAACCTATAAAGCTCAAAAATCAGGTAAGAGAATAATAAAAATTGATGAATCTTACACTACACAAACCTGTGCAAATTGCGGGACGTTAAAAAAAAGGAGATTAAATGAAAGAAAACTTATATGCGATTGTGGACATCACTTAGATCGGGATTTGAATTCAGCAATCAATATTATGGTGAAATTTTTATCCCAAAAACACCACTACGATTACCTATCGCATAAACCCTCTGTGGACGAGGAATCTTTTCTGTTACGGTGGAAAGGATTTAGTACGAAAAACAGCTCTTTAAGTGTTACATGAAGAGACTCGTGCAAAACCCCTATTTTTAGGTAGTGGTAGTTCACTCTGGTGATTGCATGACAGAAGCATTATACTGGAAGAAACCATATACAAAATCTTTTACAGCAAAAGTTGTCGATGTGAGGAAAAACGCAATTATTCTCAATAAGACTCTTTTTTATGCAACGGCTGGAAACCAAATCCATGATACCGGTATCTTAACGATTAATAAAAAAGAGTTTAGAGTTATAAATGTTGAGAAGGATGATAATGAAACTTATTTTCACTTTACTGAGCCAAAACCCACTAAGGAACTTATAGAATCAGCCGTTAAAGGAAAAATTGATTGGGATCGACGCTATTCAGTAATGAAAGCTCACACTGCTCAACATATAATATCAGCAATTATGATGAAACTGTTTAGAAACAAAACTGTGCAAGCAAATATTAAACCAGGGGAATTTAGTATAGAGTTTGAACAGAAGATCACTGAAGAACAATTGGAGTCTACAATACAGGAAGTTAATCAAGTGTTTTCAGTTGATAGTAAAAGTATAATATCTCATGTTCTGAATCATGATGACGCTGTAAATCAATTTTCAACTAAAATTCGGGGAAAAATACCCAAAGTCGACACTGTACGAATTCTAGAAGTAGATGGAATCGATTTTAATACCTGTGGAGGGACCCATGTCAAAAAATCAAATGAAATTGGTCCAGTGTATATCTCCAAAATCCATAGTGAACGCGAAGTGGATTTTTACTGCGGAGGAAATGCTCTAAATAAGCTCAGTGTGAGTAATGTAAATTTAGTTTTTTCTCAAAAACAACTAAATTGTTCCCTTGAAGAGTTTCCGAAAGTATTCTCTAAAAAATTACAGGATTGCGAAGAGTTGACGAATAAACGGAAGGAGTTATCAGTCCTAATAATGGAATTACTACAAACGAGTCCGTATGAAGATATAAATGGTCTAAAATTTCGTTTTTTAGGAGTAGAATTACCAAATAAAATCATGTTTAATGGATTTAGAAAATTTGAATCGGAAAGCATCCTAGTCGTAAAACTCAAACCAGAACAATATCTGATCCTCTCATCCTCAAAGAAATTTATAGCAAAATTAATTGTAGAAAAATTAAAGGAGAAATATGGAGGGAAAGGAGGAGGAAGTCCTTTTAATGCTCAAATTTTGTTTGATAAAGAACCGAAAAATCTTCAAGAAGACATAAAGCAAATCTTAGCCAACTAAACACTTAGACACTGAATGCGAAAAAGAACATCGATTTACCCATTACTCATTTCATATTTTCTTATGGTTTTTAATACCTATTTTATCAACCCTTACCTTGCGTTAG
>JAEOTN010000227.1 GCA_016839865.1 Promethearchaeota archaeon
ATATCCATCATTGCTTGCTGCTTCAATGATAAAGCTGTGTTCATCAAGTTTTTTTAATGATATTATGTGTTCTGCACTTTTTCTGAAATGTTCAATCAAAGAAGGGGAAACAGATGAATAATATGGGTAATTATTACAAAATAGAATTTCCGGATCGACTGATTCTTTAATTTGAACAAGTGAGCATTTTGGGCAAAACATGAGCTCCAAAGAAACGAAGAGTTCTTTTTCATCTAATTCATTTTTTTTTAATAGCCGATCTGCTAAGGGTGTTTTTCCAAAATCGATGATGGATTGTAATTTGGAATTACCACATATTCTACATTCCAAAAATTAAATCCTCCTAAATTCTTGATCTAATATCCCTTCAGAGATGGACTTCTTTAATGCATCAACCCGTCTATACCGTGGTCCTTCAAATTCTTCTAGTGTAAGTCCTATTCGTTTTATGTTATTATATACCTCTTCTACTCCATTTTTTGCTGTCCATTTCGTCTGAAATTCTAACTGATTTTTAAGTTTATCACAATTCACTTTATAGCATCTTACATCCGGTCCAGCATCGTCGGCGAATGAAATTTGTGAATCCTTTACTGTTTCTTTTACAATATTAGCAATATCCCTTACCTGATAATTTTCCTTGGTAGAACCGATGTTAAAAATCTCTCCATTTATTTCATCCATTGGGGCATTGAGCATCGAAATAAATGCTCTTGAGATATCTTCTATATGTACAATAGGTCTCCATGGAGATCCATTACTTTTTAGATAGACTTTACCAGTGGAGAAAGCCCATGCAACCAGATTATTTAAAACGAGATCAAAACGTAACATTGGAGAAAAACCATAGGCTGTACCACTTCTTGGTAATGTTACACAAAAATCCTTTGAAGTAAGTTTAAGCAATCCATGTTCTGCTGCTACTTTGGATCTACCATAAGGGGTCACAGGACTAACTGGACCTGTTTCATCAACCCATTGATCTCCTGAGTCACCATAGTTACTACATGTAGATGAAAAAATAAATCGTTGCACTCTTGCTTTTTTTGATAATTTTGCGAGTTTGATTGTTGCTTTATAATTAATATCCATGGTGATGCTTTCATTTAAATACCCTAGAGGATCATTTGATAGACCGGCTAAATGAATAACTGCATCGCAACCGTTGACATCTTGTTTTTTAACTTCTCTTATGTCCTTCAAGGTTGTAGGAACTTGGGCAATATTTTTGTCGTCAAAAAGAGAATTTTCATACAGGTTGGAATCAAGACCATGAACATCATGACCGTTTTTTAAAAGTAGTGGAATCAGAACAGATCCTATATATCCTTTATTTCCTGTAACAAGTATTTTCATGATTTCAATCCTACCATATTTTCCATGGTGGACAATTAGATTTCCACATTTCCTCAAGAATATATTTTTCTCGAAGGGTATCCATGCATTGCCAAAATGATCGATGTTTATAGGCCATCAGTTGCCCATCAGCTGCAAGTCTTTCTAATGGGTCATGTTCCCAGACAGTTTCATCACCATTAATATAATTAAATACCCCTGGTTCTAGTACAAAAAACGCTCCATTGATCCATCCCTCACCTATTTGTGGTTTCTCCGTGAATTCTATGACTTGATTTCCATCAAATTTCATAAAACCATATCGGGCTGGTGGTCGAACTGCAGTTAAAGTTGCAAGTTTTCCATGAGATTTATGGAAATTTATAAGTTCATGTATATTAATATCTGCAAGACCATCACCCCAGGTTAACATAAAGGGGTTGTTTCCTATGTATGGTTGTAGTTTTTTTACTCTTCCACCACTTTGGGTGAATTTTCCTGTTTCGACGAGTTCAATTTTCCAATCTAGTTTATTCTTCTTATTTTCGACATTGATTTCGCTTTTACTAAAATCAATAGTGATATCTCCCTGATATTGACAATATTCCACCATATATCGCTTAATGTATTCACCTTTGTATCCTAATGCTATGATGAAATCCTTAAACCCAAAATGTGAATATATTCTCATGATATGCATTAAAATTGGCATTTCTCCGATCCGTATCATAGGTTTTGGTATATTTTCAGTTTCCTCAGCTAACCTAGTGCCAAAACCTCCTGCAAGAATTGCAACTTTCATTCTCTTGAATAATACATTTTCATTATTTTAGTCTTTTTAATAAATCATATAAACAATTGTATTGATTTTTCGAATTAATTCTTAATATTAAATTGGAGAGATATATTTGAATCTTCAGAGGATGCAGATGAAACATATGAAGAACTTCAAAACTGACTATCGAAGTTTCAGAATCCAACCACAAAATGATTCTATATAAAGATAAAGATTATCGATCAAAGGATTCTATAAAAGACTAAAAAAATATTAAAAAATTTAATATAGTTAGATTTCTTGAAAATTTAGAAGAATTTAAAAGGAATTTAAAGAATTATTTGGAAAAAAGATTACTACTAGAAAAATAGGAATTCAGTATCCAATTCAGATCGAGATAAAATGTTGAACGACAGAATCATTCATCAAATCACAGAAATCTTCGAACTTTATATAAAGTTCTATGATTATGCAAAATCGGAACAAATTTATAGGATTACAAATGAGAAGAATGAAAATGATCGATCCATATGTTAGTATCGGATTACCAGTTTATAATGGTGCTAAATATATAGGCGAAACTATCGAAACTATACTCTCCCAGAGTTATGATAATTTTGAATTGATAATTTCGGACAACGCCTCAAGCGATGGTACTTCTAAAATTTGTGGTAGTTATGCTGAAAAAGATACACGAATTCGTTATTATCGAAAGAAGTTAAATTTAGGTGCAGCATATAATTATAATAATGTATTTAAGTTGTCAAAAGGCAAATAT
>JAEOTN010000040.1 GCA_016839865.1 Promethearchaeota archaeon
AATTGGATTAGTACTAGAGGTTGTTGGTCAGTTGGATGAAGAAATAGATGGAGATAAGAATATCTATTTCCCTCGGATTATTGCTGGTCCACAAAGTGCAATTAAATCACAAACTGAGCAATATGTGAGAATAAAACCCCAGAGAAATGGACTATCTAGTGGAAAGCTTGCAGAAAAAATTAAAGCTCAATTTATCACGAAAGCTACAGATAACGTAGTAAAATGGATTAAATTAATTGATGTTAACCATATCATCCATTTTCTTCCGCCTGGCAAATCAAGTATTGCGAAAAAATAGTATTATTCTTCTAATATTTTTTTCACAACGTTTCTAGTACCCCACATAGTACCAGCTACTCCGCCCCCCGATTCACTGTAAGCACCAATATACCATAGATTCTTGATAGGAGTTTTATGACTTGGTCCAGATTGTCCTATAATAGGTGCTAATCCACCGAAGCTATGACGCTTAGCATTTATCCTCTTTCTAAAATCCGCAGGTGTCATTACCTTGCGTGTTTCAATTCCTTCAAACAAACCTGGAATTTTTTTCTCTGCTTCTTGGATAAGGAGATCTGCATAATGGTCTTTCTTCTCTTCCCATGTGCCTTCAGCTAACCGATCGGGGCATATCGTATAAATTGTGACTGCATATTTTCCTTCGGGAGCCATATCGGGACTATGAATTGATGGAACATAAATAAGAAATCCTTCCTTTCCTTCATGGTAGATCCCATTTCGGGAATCTTCTATAGATCTTTCTATGTCATATGTTTGGTAATAATAACATAGTTGCTTGGCTTGAGAACGTAACGGATTGAAATTTACTCCAAGATGTACAAAAAAGCAAGATTCCATGTATCGTAAGTTATCAATCTTATTTGTCAATTCCTCAGGAAGGTGTTCTCTACCAATTACATCATCAAATATATCGGGAATAGATCCACTTGACAGTATTAAATCTGCTTTATCAAAGGTTCCATCACTTAATTTCACCCCAATGGCTACTCCATTTTCGATGATTATCTTTTCTACCTTTGTACTAGTTTTCACGTAACCCCCATCTTCTAGAATTAGTTTTTTCATCGATTGAATGATCGTAAACGCTCCTCCCTTAAGGTAATGGTAAGTAGGCTCTCCAAGCATTCCTAAATCGTTTGTTAAAATTCGTTTATCAAAAGCGGATTCAATATTGAATTGTGGTATACCCAAAGCAGGAAATTCACTGGGTTTTGTAACGATATCTGCCAGAATTCCTGTCAATAATGCCTTTATTTTTTGTTCTTTGAAGAAAGAATCTAATAATCGTGCGGCACTCCAGTCGAGATATTTCTTATATTTAGAAAACGCCATTCCCATTTTCAACTTGTGTATAAATTTGCCCAAACCTTTCTTAAATTCTAAATCCCGACCCATATTCATGAGTTCCACCATTCCTGTGTAGAACTCATAATATTCATCTATCCCCTCAGATTCTTCAGGAAATAATTCTTTTAGTTTTTCCCGTCTCCAATATCTCCCTTGGTACTCCTCAGGACGCCATAATTTAAAATCGGGAAACTCTAATCCACGATCCTCATGCATAAATATCATTTTATCATGTAAACCTAGTTCGGATAGAACTACAGTTCCGGATTCTCGTGGACCAAATCCTCCTAACAATAATGGACCGATCTCCCACTTATATCCATCTTGTTCAACTAAACCCGTTACTCCCCCGATTGTATGAAATTGTTCATATACTGTCACGCTATCACCATTTTGGGTGAAATAACTACCTGCAGTCATACCTGCAAGTCCAGAACCAATTATCACAACTTTCATCTAAATCCCTTTTTGTATTTGAATATGAGCTCCTTGTTTAAATAATGATATAGGTCTCGAAGAGTGGAAAAAAGAGTAGGGTAGTTATCAATTGTGCATGTATTGATTCAAAATAATTATAAAGTCTACAGTCGAACATAAGTGAGTAGCATAACATTTAAGTGAAATAATATGGCAAAAGAAAAATTCGAAAATTCGAAATTGATCATGGCAAGCTATGGTTCACGAGAAGCATTCAGCCAATGGATTACGTCTGCATTTGGATTCTATACAGTGATATTTTATGAAACCGTTATTGGTTTGGATCAAGTCCTAGCTATTGTAGCGTTCTTAATCTTTTCAGTGTGGAATGCAGTTAATGACCCATTAATTGGATTTCTTCTTGAAAGATTCCCTGGACGCTTATATAAGAAAAAAGGTTTCAAGAGATTTCATTGGATAGTAATAATGGCTCTTCCATGGTTAATAGCTTATTTTGCAATCTATTTTGTGCCTTTTTCATGGGCGGAAAATCCTACTACATACAAATGGCCAATTTTTGCTTGGTACACGGTATCGCTAATTTTATTTGATACATTTTTCTCGTTGATGGATATTAATTCCAGTAGTCTATTTCCAGAGAAGTTTCGAACTTTGAACGAAAGAAGGACTTCACAAGGATTTGGAACACTATTTGGAATCGCAGGAATTGTATTAGCATTTCTAGTTACATCTATGTTCTTACCCGATGAATCTGTGACAGAAACAGTAGCTATAATGCAGCATTACCGAAGAGTTGCTTGGGTTAGTTTAATTGGAGGAGTATTTCTATTTATGCTGGTAATACCTGGCATATTCGAAAATAAAGAATTGCGAGAGAGGAATCTTGAATATCTAGCTAGTTTAGACAGGAAAAATATCGAACGTAAACCATTTTTCTCAACAGTTAAGGAGACATTATCAAACCGAGCGTTTGTAATGAAAATTGTATTATTTTTTGGATACCAAGCTTCCGTAGCTTTAGTGAATGCGAGTGCATTATACGTAGCAAACTACATTCTTGGAAATCCTGGTGACCTTATCTTTCTATTAGGTGGTATGTTAGCTGGAGCTCTTGTGACAACACCTATATGGGTGTTAGTCTCTCGGAAAGTGAATAACAACAAATTAATGAGTATCATTGGAGCTATAACTATGTTAGTTTCATACATTCCAATGTTCTTCGTTGATGGATTGATCCCATGGGTTATTGCAGTCGTTATTTTTGGCGTTGGTTTATCAGGTCAATGGTTTATGGCACCACCAACAATGGGTGATATTATAGATGATCATGCTGTTCGAACTGGTAAAAAAGAACCCTCCATATTCTTGGGATACCAAACCTTCTTTATTCGATTTGGTGAAGCATTCAAAGTTCTTACAATCATGGTAGTTCATTTGTTAACGTATTTCCCTCCTGGTGAACCCACTCTTACAGATTTACAAGCAGTGTTATCTCCTGATCAACTTAGGATAGCTCTATTTGGTATCCGAATCCATACTGCTATAGTTCCCGCAGTCCTTGTGTTGATCACTTTGATACTGTTTTGGATATATTATCCACTAACACCTGAAAAGGTAACAGAAAACAAATTAAAACTAGCTGAAATGGGGTTATCAGAAGAACAATAATATTCTTTTTTTTTAATTTCTACCATACTCTAGTAAATTCTACGTTCAAATCCATTTTGTTTTAGAATCGTTCTACATTACTGTTTTAGAGAGGAATATCATGAAAAAAAAGAGTCCATCGAAAACTAGTTCATTTGGAACTCCCAAAAGGGAATCTCATGATTCCACACATTTCTATGAGTCAGATCTATATAAATCAATCCCCAAACCGCAAGATGTTGAATATATTGATAAATCAAACGATATTCCTATCAGCATATTGGATTCGGTGATCTGTGGAGATAGCAGGAATATGAATGCACTTCCAAATAATTCAGTTCATTTGATGGTAACTTCACCCCCATATAATGTACGGAAGGATTACGATGATAATCTAAACTTAACTGAGTATATGACTTTACTCAGAAGTGTACTAATGGAAACTTGGAGAGTACTAGTCCCTGGAGGAAGAGTTGCGATTAATATTGCGAATGTTGGAAGAAAACCCTATATTCCCCTTCATTCATATATTATAGAAATAATGTTGAATATTGGTTTCTTAATGCGGGGTGAAATAATCTGGGATAAGTCTGCTTCTGCTGGTGTATCATGTGCGTGGGGATCTTTTGGATCTGCAAGCAATCCAGTTTTACGCGATGTTCATGAATACATTTTAATTTTTTCTAAACAGTCTATGAAACGAGAAAAACATGATAAAGACGACTCCATTAAGAATGAAGACTTTGTTAAGTGGTCAAAATCCATCTGGACATTTCCAACAGTATCTGCAAAAAAAATTGGCCATCCAGCCCCCTTTCCAGTTGAACTACCAAAACGAGTAATTGAATTTTATACATTTGAAGGGGATATCATCCTAGATCCCTTTATAGGAAGTGGAACTACTGCAATTGCCGCCATAGAGACAAATCGTAGATATGTAGGATATGAAATAAACGAAGATTATGTGCTTTTAGCAAACGAACGGATACAAAATCTTTCTAAAGGGGCGTAACGGAATAGATTTCTTCCATTAACTGGTCAATTAACTGTTCGTTACTAAAAACAAAATAGTGAATGCCTGGTGCTCCCATATTTAGCAATTCTGCAGTTTGTTTCGCAGCCCATTTCACCCCAATTGTTGGGATATCCTCATCCTTTGCTTTTTGTACCTCAGTAGCGAGTTCTTCAGGAATTTGAGTGTGAAACACACGTGGAAGTACTTCTAAATGCCTTTTTACTGTGAAGATCTTCAATCCGGGTATAATTGGTACATTTATTCCAGCTTTTCTACAAGCCTTCACATAGTTCTCATAATGTCTGGTATCAAAGAACATCTGAGTTACAATATAATCTGCCCCAGCATCGATTTTTTGTTTCATGTTTTTGATATCTGTTTCCATATCTGGAGCTAAGTAATGTTTTTCAGGATATCCAGCGACTCCTATACAAAAATTTGAAGGGGCTGGATGTGATAAATCCTCATCCACATAAATTCCATTATTCATGTTTGAGATTTGTTGCACAAGATCAGATGCATAAGGATTGGGTGTTCGGTAACGAGGAGTTCGTTCAAATCCTTTGGGATCTCCTTGTATCGCTAAAACATTATCAAATCCCATATACCGAAGATCAATCAAATAATCCTCAGATTCTTCTTTTGTAAACCCCTTGCAAAGTACATGAGGAATAGCATCTATTCCATATTTGTATTGGATGATAGAGCATACACCAATCGTTCCAGGGCGTTTTTTAACTCGACGTTTATAACTCCCATTTTTCCCTTGTTTTTCAACAATCTCTGAACTATGGCTTGTTACATCAATAAAAGGAGGTTTATACTTTGCAATTGTCTTTATAAGAGCTAATTTGTTGTTGATATCCTCTCCTCGGTAGGGAGGGACTATTTCAAAGCTAATAAATGGTTTCTTTTTTGAGATATAGTCAACAACTTTCAAGTCATATACACATCCTAATCATAGTTCGTTTCGAGCTAATTCTGCTCCTTTTACAATGTTTTTCATCATGGTATGTGCTTCAGCAAGAGATCTTTGACGCAAACCACAATCAGGAGCAGCTAATACTAGCTTGGGATCTTCAATAATCTTATTAATATACAATAACCGATCACGAATGAGCTCTGGTGGAGTTTCTCGTTTAGTGTGTACTGGGGTCACACCTAAGGCTGCAGATGCTTTGAATCCCGATTGGTATAACTCTTGCAATTGTTGACCATATTGGGCATATGCTGGACGAGAATATGCATCTACTCCAAGATTCCACAAATCCCTATTAGCAAATTCTAAGGTTATGCTTCCAAGATGCTTCAAATCAGGGAGTATTGGCCATAACAGATCATAATCGCTAAAACAGTTATGAATACTCAATGTGATGTCGTCAGTTAATACATCTTGAATCTTAGATACAAAGTAGTTCCATCCGTCCACAAATAGAGGTACATGAGTCGGATGAGTTGTTAGTGCGGGTTCATCCATTTGAATCCAATCTACACCAGCATTGATGAGGGTTTTAATTTCTGGTACAAAGATCTCATCGATTATTTCAAAAAACATGTCATCGAAATTCGCTGAACCTTTAATTGTCCACTCTGCGACTGTATAGAATGAGGTTACGCATACTTTTAGAGGTTTAGTGGCATATTCTTTAGCCCAACGGAATTCTTGGAGGTAAATTGATTGATCTGTGTCATAGGTTAGGGATCCTTGGAAAACACCCGGTCGCCAGAAATTCACATCAAAAGATCGAATATGAGGGAGTAGCTGGATTCCTTTCACGACATCGTTATCGATTACATGCTGATACATCTCTCGACGTGTCCATTCTCCCGCATCCACAAGATCAATGCCTGTGCTTTCCTTATAGGCAATATTTAACCGTACTCTCCACTTATTTAGCTTCTCATGATACCCATGATCTGATTCTTGGGTAGGACCTGAACTTTTCAACAAGTTGATCAAATCTGTTGGTGTTTCGTTCCACTTTATCAATTTCAGAAAATCATTCAATTCTTGGAAGTCATTCTCTTCAAGTATTTTATTCTGGGACGCCTTGATCAATGGATTAGGTTTACGCAAACTTCCAACTTCATGAGTTAAGAATGGAATATCTAAGGATTTATGCATTATTTCAACCCTCCTACTACTTTTGCTATAAAATCTATATAGGAATCTGCAATTGGTTTAGGAACTAAATCCAATCCCGTGTTTGAGGTAATAATTAACTCCTTTGGATTGAGCTTTACTAGTGATTGACTCAATGCGATCATAAATTCTAAATGGGAAATACTTAGACCTCCAGAATTATCAGGAATGAAATTTCTGGAATCGATTATTCCTGCTTGCAGTATTTTATTCTCAAACGAGAAATTTGAGATGTTCAGGATATTTGTGGAATGGAAATCAATACCAATTCCATCTACTGGTAAATCTAACATGAATTTAAGAATCGGTGTAACGTCTTCAAAATACGTGTTGATTATAAGAGTTTTTGAAGGATTTTTTTCCCGGATTGAATTATAGGCTTTAGTTATTGCTGGTCTTAATTCTCGAGGAAGAGATTCCCAGACAAACATGGGTTCATCTAGTTGAATTTCGATAATATTATCAGATAATGAGGCAATTTCATGAGCAATCATATCTCCAGCATCTATTATCGCGTCCTCAGCATTATTGTAAATGGTAGATTCCCTATTTACGAGGGTGACCAATGAATATGGGCCTGATACGATCCCTCTAGTGTCAAAATTTTGCGTAACACTGTATAATTGTGAATAGGACTCAACCCAGCGATGTTTTCCATTTAATAAGACTTGAGAATCTCTAGGAAATTTCGCTACTAATGTTGGTTGTCGGTAAAATGTGTTAGTGTAATGCCATCGGTTTATTGGAAGGTCACCTAAATTCTTGAATGAACGTAAACAATCTAATTCTTGGGTAAAAGGACGAATTAAATCTTCAATCCCAAGATTCCCTGTACTTACAATAGGAAAACCATTTGCATTCTGCCGTGCTACCAATTCATTGAGCTCTTTTTCAAAAAGAACCTTGACCGGTTCAATTGAATCTCTCCCATATTTGAAATCAAAAATCTTCCGAATGATTTCTTCAGAGTAAGGATAGGTTCCTGATAGTGATCCTCTTACAATCGTCATATTCTCTTTTACGTATATGATATGAAATAAAAATACAAGCATTGGATTTTGTAATTAAATCCAAGTGCATTTGCTAGTGGTATGTCTTTACTCCGGCTTCAATAGGAAA
>JAEOTN010000228.1 GCA_016839865.1 Promethearchaeota archaeon
GGATTGAAAAAACACGGCATGTGGATCGGGAATAAAGATGAAGTAAAGGTCAAATGTCGTAACTGTGGATATTTAGAAAGTGAAGATGCCGAATTTTGTTCGAAATGTGGACAAGCACTGTAAGTACTACCAACAATATCATTCACTTTTTTTTTTAGATATTCACGATTTGTTTCATTTACTCATCCCATGATCCCCCAATGTTTATTAAGATAACTTATCCATAGTAGATTGATGGTATATGAGTGATCAAGAACACGAACAAACTAAAGCCAGAATGAATAAAGTGAGTTCCATCATGTTAGCAATGGGTGGAGTTCTTATTATTGGAGCCGTCGCTCTTTTCATTGTTGGTATATCTAACCTTGGAAGCGGTGGATTTGATGAACCCTTCAAAGGTATGGGCGCTATGATAGGAGGATCTTTTGGATTTATGATATCTATATCCCTTCTAGCATACGGATTTTATATTAAAATGGCTGCTAGAATGGGTAAAATTACCAAGTTCTTCGCAAAGGAAACTGCTCCAGCGACGAGAATCACTACGGAAGCGGCAACTGATGGTATTGCTTCAGGTTTGTCAAAACATGGAATGGGAATCGGACAAAAAGAAGTTGTGAAGGTAAAGTGTCGTAACTGTGGATACTTAGAAACCGAAGATGCTGAATTTTGTTCCAAGTGTGGACAAACAATTTAGTTTTACTAGAGGAATCTATAAAAATATCCTACTTTTGATTTTATTTTTCTTTTCATCACCCAATTCTTAATTATGACTTAAAACAATTATTTAATCAAAGTTTAATGGGTTAAGCTGTGACTGAGAAATTTGAGATTATAGAGCCACTAAAGACACGTAAGGTTAAAGGATTCTTTAATAATCTGAAAGAAAATTGGCATAATTCCACTAAAGAAGGGGAGTATTTGGGTTATAAAGAAATTCTCTCATATTCATATGGAAGTAGTGGTGTCAATGGCATAGGTAGTCTGGTTACGTTATCTGGTTTAAATTCCTCAACGATTCTGATCGGATCTCTCTATAAATTAAGCCCTTTAATTATTTACTTGATGACATCCGTTATCACTTTTATCAATCTCATAAAAACTCCAATTTTGAGCACTATAATGGACAATACGAAAGGGAAAAAGGGTAAATTCAAACCATATCTTATCTGGATGGGAATTCCTACTATGATCCTTACAAGTTTAATCCCTTTTGTTCCCTTATCGTGGATTGATATACCAGTTATGACCATTTTCACAGAACCATTGAACTTAGCGGGATTAGCAATATTCATTATCCACGTATTTCTTTCCATCACATGGCCTGCTTTTATGGTCGCAAATGGAGGGATTGGACAAGTTATCACCCCAAATACCCTTGAAAGAGCAAAAATGTTTTCATTTCATTCAATTCTCTCTTCTCTATGGCCTTCTGTCATTACTATAGGTTTCCCAGCACTTTCCATTTTAACGATCAATGGAGCGACAACAGGTCAAGAAAGTATACTAAGTTATAGGGTTTGGTTTCCAATGTTTGCAATTTTAAGTTTCCTTTTTTCACTCATCGTCTATTTTAATTGTAAAGAAAGGATTATTGTAGAAAAGGAATACAAACCCAAAATTAAATTCCAACATGGTGTTAAGAGTCTGGGTTCAAACAAATACTTCTGGATTGTTACTATCTCAGCAATTTTTGGTACAATACGAGTCGCTGGAAATTTAGCGAATTGGATTAATGTCTATTCATTACAAAGTGATGTTGCAACCTCAATAACCACAACTCTACTGGGTAATGCAATGATACCGGGTATGTTACTAACGGGATATATGGTAAGAAAGTTTGGAAAAAGGAATATAATGTTGGCAACGGGATTGGGATCGGCCGCATTATATATTCCAATGATGTTATTACCAAAATATCCAATTCTATTACTCATCATGACCTTTCTTCAGAATGCTCTAGCAGGTTTTGCAGTATGCGGTGTTATTATGCCTGCTGATGCTCTTGACTTACAGCAGTTAAAAACTGGTGAGAGATTAGAAAGCTTTTGGGGAAATTTCCATATGCTCATTTTAGGGGTAATTTGGCTCGGGACAGGATTAATCGCTCCTTCTGTGCTACGTTTATCAGGAATGATCGGAGGAGCTGATGTACTTGTAGATGAGGGGATACGTACTGCAGTATTTAGAAATCTTAGTATCATGTCAGGGATAGCTTGCATCTTTCAGTTTCTTCCATACTTATTTTGGGATCTATCCGAAGAAAGACATAAACAGATTATCAATGAACTAGAGAAAATTGCTAAGGAAAAAAACGGTATTATTGAACCTTAATCATCCATAGTTTTTATTGTAAACCATGAATAGCTCATGGGATTCATCGAAATAGTGTATATCACATCTCCATTTTTTGTAATCTGGCATAATTCATCATTTCCATCGTGTTCAGGGATAACAACCTTTTGATCAGATGGTTCTTCAATAGATGGATCAATATCTTCAATTGTTTCATGTTTGAGTTGAGCAGGATCAGCATACCCTGAATAGTCACCTTTCCGTTTGGGTTTTTTGTTCTTTGAAATTGGATATACGGGGGGATTTTTTACCCAGTAACCCATGGGATTTTTTATTGTGTTGTGTTTAATACCTTATTCTTATGTTCCGGCAATTCTTTTTGGGAACCGAGATTGATTTTTCAAACACTCTTGAAA
>JAEOTN010000229.1 GCA_016839865.1 Promethearchaeota archaeon
CTGTGGTCAAGTATTCTCTTAATTGTTCCTTGCATTATGTTTTTTACCTCCTCGTAAATTATTGAAAACTAAGAATACATAATATTATACAAGGTGTTAACTTAGTAAATGCTTTTATCCCGAGTGTTCTTATCCTTACTATCCCAGCATAGTATAATAACTTAAGGATTGCAAACAAAACTAATAAGTTCAGCCTTTTTCCTGTTAAATTTCCAGAAATTCATTACATCAAATAGTTCATATCAAGGCGAAAATTCAATTAATGTTATAGGTAGAAATAACTGGTTGGAATGATTACACCTTTTTATCTGTTTTATACCCCTTTTTTAAGAATTTCATTTTAGAATTCAATTGAATAAAATATATGTTATATAATTTTACGGACATTAACAGAATGACTCAGATCCTTAATTATTTTCGCAAATTCGTTCGCAAAAGCTTCTATTTTGTTCCAATCTCTATAATCATTACGAATGTTATCTTTAAATCCAGGAAGAATAGTTCCTTTGTATTTTTCTTGGTTTAACACCCGTTTTACCAGCATTCTTTCGTACCATTTTTTTTGTGTAGTTTCACTGAGATCATACACTCCACCAAAAATGTCTGACAAGTTTGGTTCAAAGCCAATTTTTTTCAACGTGGGAAGAAGGAATTCCTGTTTCGACGATTCATATAACGTGGGCTCTGATGCAAGAAGTGAGCTTACAAATATTCCGATGGGAATTTTCTTTTCTTCCAATATGGTTTTATTATTAATTAGAAATTGTTTTGCTTTTTTAGTCCATTTTCCAATCCTGATACCAGATCCAAGTATAACTCCATCATATAGCTCAACACTAGGAAATTTATTGTTTCTTGTTTTATTCAAGTCAAAAATCTCAACTTCGAATCCTTGTTGCTTTAGAATTTCGCCTATTTTATAGGATATCTCTTTTGAACTACCATATCGACTGCCAAATGCAATTAGAATCCGTTTATTTGACATCATAGTATTGCTTTTTCCCCAGTATCTATGTAATATCAATTAATCATTGGAATATTAATATGTGTATACAAAGTATTTGAGCTGAATGACAATTCATAATTGCAATTTTAAATCAAGGTAAAATTTTCATTCCATTAAACTTTCGCAACCTGCAAAATTGTAGTCTGATGCATTCTCGCCCAATTTTTTTGTATCCTTTTGGACTTGTTTTACTAGCAACTATTTTAATACACGAAAATAGTGTATTTTAATAATGGCTACAAAAACACTATCAATCTCTGAAACAGCTTATTTAGAACTGAAACGGTTAAAGAAATCAAATGAATCCTTTAGTGATTTAATTCTTAGATTGATAGAAAAGCGAGGAGATCCGTTAACAGTGCTCCGAACGATCAAATTAATAAGAAAACTTGACGAAAATGGGGTGAATGATTTAGCAGATAATATCGAGAATACATACCACGATAGATTAAACCGAAAAATCCGAGATGTGAATTTATGAAGGTAATTGCGGATACAGACTTTTTAATTGATTTGTATAGGGGAAGACAGTCTGCTCTTGAAAAAATTGATGAATTGACAGATGAGCAAGCAATACTATATACAACAGCAATAAATGCTGCAGAATTATTTGAAGGAGCTTATAAATCAAAATCGGTCACCTCTAGTTTATCCAGCGTAAAAAATCTGTTATCTTCGTTTATTATGTTAGATTTCACAATTGATGATGCGAGAACCTTTGGTGAATTAATTACTCGTTTGAAAGGAAAAGAAATTGGTGCAATGGACACCTTAATCGCAGCCATTGCCATTAATCTTGGATCAATTGTCCTTACCAATAACTCTGATCATTTTGAGAGAACTGGCGTTTTAATTAGTTCTTGGAAAAACATAGCCTGAAGCATTCTCCCCATAACTTTTTGCATAATTATCCACGCGAGCTTTCAAGGACCACAATGTGTTGCTTTATCAATTTATGTAAGATTTGCAGGATCATATATGCAAGTGATATCTCTCATCTATTCAAATTTGAATAGTCAAATTTATATAGTATAATAAACTATATAATTATTACAATGAAACAGCAAAATAGAGACACTCAATACTTGCTAGCATCACTAGTAGGACTATTGACAATTGATATCGTATTATTACTGGCACTTTTTGCAGAAGTAGATCCACATCCACCGGGATACCTGGGACCCTTCATTGGAGCTATGATTTCGCTAGGCATAGTTACTATAGTTCTGGTTTCATGGGAACTGAAAATCGGACTTATATCAGCTTTTATTTTTGGATGTATGAATATTTTAGCTGTTGGCCCGCAGAAATTATTATTTGATCCCAATGGAATAGCAGTTCTTCCAATTATTATTCTAGGGACAATTTTAGTTGGCACTATGTTTTATTCCATTCTAGTAGTCAGGAAAAGGTTAAATTACTAGTTTCCATTGATCAACGTGAAGGTAATATGAATATCGCAAAAATGGTTGTTCTTGGAGTTCTAGATAACTTGGGATCAGGCAGTGGTTATGATATTATTCAGGAGTTAAACCGAAAGATGATAGATAGGTGGACCGATATAAAAAAAGGATCTATCTATCATGCCCTGAGGGACTTGCAAAAGAAAGGAGCAATCAGGGAAGTAGAACGGACCAAGGTTGGTCGTTATCCCGATAAGACCATCTTACAAATCACTGCCAAAGGAAAGGAGCTGTTCGATAGCTTTCAGGAACAAGCCTTTTTGGGTTTGTTCCCCCATTTCTATGGTTTTAAAATTGCTTTGAAGTTTAATACAC
>JAEOTN010000230.1 GCA_016839865.1 Promethearchaeota archaeon
CTGGGGTTCAATACTCGGTCTATTTTGGAGCTTAACTGGTCCTGTGATGGCAGATGTGATAGACGAAATTGTAGTACAAACAAAGGTCCGTAAGGAAGGGACTTACATGGGATTACGAGCATTTTTTGGTAGATTAGCATTTGTAGTTCAAGCAGTTTCTTTCGCAGTAATTCATTACGTCACAGGATTTGTAGAAGGTGCTCCCTTAAGTGAACAACCTATAGAAGCAATTCTCGGAATCCGACTACACATTTCAGTTGTACCAATTGCCTTAATGTTGCTTGGAACAATAATTTTCTGGATTATGAATAATCTAAATCCACAAAAAAATGCAGATATAAAGAAGCAGTTAGAACAACTAAATCTTTAATTTTTTTTATAAATTCTTCCAGTACGGTTGTAGTAGTTCTTTTAGATATGGAATTAATTTATTTTCGGTGTATTCAAGACGGTGATAATAATCTGAATAGTCATCTTCAAAAACTATAGAACCACCTGAAAGAACACTAATAACATTTACGATGGAATTCGACTGCGCTGTAAGATCATATCCCCCTTCCAAAGTGAGAGACATTCTCCCTTTTGCATATTCTTCTGCAATTGGGATAACTTTTTGGAGAATTTGACCGTAACCCTCGCTGGAATATCCAAGATTGGTCAATTTGTCTTTATAATGACCATCAAAACCCGCAGAAAATAATATAAATTCTGGTTTGAACTCATGAAGCATTGGTAGTATTAAGTGATCCAAAGCGATTTGAACACATTTGTCTCCGGAACGGGAGGGCAACGTGATATTGACAATCTTCCCTTTCTGTTTACCCTCACCAATCTCTTGTGGAAAACAAGTTCCTGGATATAGAGTTCTTGGATCTTGATGTATAGTAAAGAATAATAATTCAGCGTCCTCTGGTACGTTTGGGACACCATTATACACCAATTCTTCGGTACCATTTCCGGCATGTGCGTCCCAATCGATAATTGCGACTCTTTTGATCCCTTTCTCTCTCATGAGATATTGAGTAGCAAGAACTATATTATTGAACAAGCAGAATCCTCGTGCAGCACCTTTATTTGCGTGATGTCCTGGAGGTCGACATAGAACAAAAGCACTGTTGATTTTACCTTCTATAATCGAATCAATTGCGGAGAAATTCCCCCCAGCTGCATATAATGCTGCAGTGTAGCTTTGACCAGAAACAGGAGTATCAGCATCCATATATATATTTCGTTGTTGTTTACCTGCACGTTCTACAGCTGTTTTAATGTCATCTATTAATCTAGCACTATGGCCAATCTTTAAATCTTCAATCGTTGCAGCACGTGGCACTATTTCATGAAAATTTCCTTTCCGGTTCTCTCCATACATTTCATTTTCGGTCAATTTCATAATCGCGTGGGTCACTCGATCAGATCGCTCTGGGTGGCCCCACATCAAACTAGTCTTATGTTCTGTATAAATGTCATTATATACAATTCCTACATTCTTCATTGTTTTTCTTCCAGATACTTCTTGTAAATAAGTTGTTGAGTTGTATTAAAATGAATTGCTTTTTTTCAGGAATAGTTATTGAGATATTTAACTAAAAAATCAGCATAATGCCAAATAAATAACCTACTCCAAGAACTATAGATGCACCTGAGAAAATCATGGTAAACTTCGTGAAATAGCGGAAATTGAATCCTTTTACGTAATTTTCTTCTGCAATCTCCATGGTTTTTAGAAGGTGAGTGGCTGCAGGAGGAATCAGATTTCCACCAAGGGCAACTCCGATAATCAATGCCATGATTTGGAGATTTTGTTCTAGTGAAAACCCGGTCGGTGGGATATATCCGAAAATCGCAACCAATACTGAAGAAAACGTAATTGCCATAAGGGATTTTGAGATGAAGGATGAAATGACGCTAGATACCACAAGTATAATAATAATTGAGAGATATACGTTATCGCTGGTTATATTCTGAATAAAATCACTAATTGTTGTAATTGTTCCATTAATATTCATGCATCCAATCATTAGAAAGATAGAGGTAAGAAACAAAATCAATTTCCAATCTACATCATCAAAATAATCGGAAAGAGAGTGTTTTGTTCGTTCTACTAAGCATAGAAACACACTTGCAACCATTACGACTATATATGCTGGGAAATAGAATGTAAAGATCAATCCGACAATAATCAGCGCAAAATATATTATATATCTGATAAATTTCGATTTTTCAGAGATCAAGAGATCAGGATTCATAATTTCTAGTAGAATGGTTTTTTGACGTTCACTAGGTGGGGATTGTTTTTTTAACATTGTCAAATCGATAACTACTAGCACAATTGCTTCCATCACAAACAGTAAGCCTGTAAAGAATGTCAGAAACCAAACAATGTTCAGATCAAAAGCATCTGCTATGATAATATTAGTTCCAGTTGCAAACGGACTAAGTAGATTCCCTAAAATGATTGAAAACGAAATCCCGATAATGAAAGGTTTAGCTTTAATTTCTAATACGCGACATGTCCTTATCACTAAAGGAAGTATAATAACTGCAAGAGAAACATCTTCCATAAAGCCGGAAAGTATTGTAGAAACGATACACATTAAATAAAAAAACCGTCGAGGATTTCCTTTCGTCATTCGAATAATCTTGAGGGATAACCACTGAAAAATGCGTTGTTCCTGCAATGCAAAAATTACAATCTCCATGAAAATGAGATACAAGATCACTTGATAGTTGATAAATCCAAAAAAATCTCCTCCCCCGAGTAATTCTGGTAAAACTCCATTTACCTGTCTCTCCCATAGTAATGTAAAAACGACCGCAATAAATGCAATAACTACTGAATAAGCGCCAATGTCGAGCTTCTTAATTGAAAAGATAATTGTCATCACAATGAAGAGTGAAAGAATAACTACTTGAGCAATCCATTGGGCCATATCATGTGATTTAATGACACCATATTTGAAGTTTTTTTCCACTCTTCCTCTCGCATTTGTTCGATGTAATTCGGTAGAACCAAAGTTTAAAGCACATTCACACCATTACTTACTTGATAAATTAATAAAAATGACTACAAATGACGATGGGCGATAATTACGACCAAAATTTTAAACCGATAAACAAGAAGCACGCCCCTCTAAAACTGACGAATAAATGGAGTACACCCACTGGATTGACTTATCAAAAAGGGATGGTAAACTCTCATATAGCAATTCAATTTTTTAGAAATAACAAACTGCTAAAGACTCTTGTATCGGAAACTGAAACTTCCTGGGATGGTCGTCAGGATAAAGACATATGGAATCTAATTATAAAATTAGGGGGACAATCTCCCGATGCGGCACGAAGTCAGCGAGAAGTCGCTTTGACCGCTATCATGGATACATATCTAAAAACTCTTGGATATAAGGTAACAGAACAACCAAAACTTATTGAAACTACGCCTGATATTCTTGCAACTAAAGGACCATATTCTTGTTTTATTGAATTAAAAGCTTATTTTGGAAGAACCATAACTGGGGAATCAGAAGTTGCCCAATTAATAAAATATTACAATATAGTGAATAGCAACAAGGGAATAATGAAAAATTTCGGTCTACAAAACTCCGTTCCACCGAAATTCATCTTAATCACTTCTGGAAAACTACCTCCACTCAAACGAAATTCGATTTTTAATGGCGATTTGGAGAATATGTCTGATGAAAAGCAAGTAGAATTCATCAAAAAGAAATATAAAGAAATTAATAAGAAGATGGTTTATTCTCGGTATCTTGAGGGGCGGGATACACGAAATATCTACAAATTTTCGCATCAAAAATATAAAAAACAAATTAAATACAAGTGTGATATCTCTCCAAGAGTAGAGCAAATTACTCACCCGCGAAAATTGAATGAAATAATAGAAAATAGCAAAGACGTGGATATGGTATTAGTACCTGCTTCTGTATTTTCCAAAATATTGGGATTATCTAATCTTAAAAAGGAAAAGCACTATTTCGAGCGAATAAGAAAATCATGGTTATCTCAACTTATTCTTGATAAAAACTTGATCAAATACTCTAAATCTCGAAGAAAGTAACTCATTTTCATCTCCATTTCAATGAATACTGATTCTTCAACGCCAAAATCATTTCATGTTAGCTTAATACAAATTATTCCGCATATTCATAACACGTAGATGTAGAATGCTATATATCCAATTCCTAATGCTATATGAAGTAAGGCGAATAAACCGCCGACTTTGAACAATTTTTTGTAATTTAAATCATCTACACAGTATTCTCTTGCGATTTCTAAGGTCATAAGGTCAGGGGCACTTCCTTGAGGGAGGAAATTTCCTCCAAGATTAATGCCCAAAATAAATGCAATTATGATTGGGGTGCTCATTGCACCGAATGTACCATGTTCTAGCAAAATTTTGATAATTGGGAGAAAAATGATAGTCACTGGGGCATTATCTAGGAATGCTGAGAATACAGAGGTTAATATCAGCACTACAACACTAAGAACAAACACATTGGATTGGGCTAGATTTACCAGTAGATGTTCTAAAAATAGGATAGTTCCATTTGCTTCCATGAGATGGACTAATACGAACAAACAGATGAAGAAGAATACCAATTTGAAATCTACATTTTTCATATAATGACTGAGATTGGGTCTTGCTTTCTTATCTCCCCGGCGTTTTACAGGATTTATCAGTATGAAAATTATTAGTGAGATGAACGTGGGTAACCAAATAGTAGGAACGAACACTAAAAGTAAGACGAACACTATAATTGCGCCTAAATTCATGTAAAAAGTTTTATTATCTACTTGCTTTTTCAGAGTTTTGTCAATTTTAGTCGTTCTTTTATAAAACACTGACTTGACATCTTTTTCTTCAATCTCAACATTCTCTTTTATTTCTAAATTTTTTGGATCCTTACCTTGCTCTTCACATTCTGGAATCCACTCTCTGTTTAGATAACGTCTTAAGACGAATAAGTCCAAAAGAACTAAGGTTATGATTGTTGCAACAACAAAATAAATTGAGAAATTCTTTATAAAGAACAAGAATGTTAAATCGAGCTGGTTGAAGATTAGAATGTTTTCAGCAGATCCAAATGGGGTCAATGTAGACGCCAAATTAATACATATGGTCATACCTAATAAAAATGGAGTGGGATTAATGCTCAGAGAAATACATATCAATACAATAACGGGTCCAAATATAATTGCAACTGATAAATCTTCTAAAATTGATGCACTGATAGTACTCACTATAC
>JAEOTN010000231.1 GCA_016839865.1 Promethearchaeota archaeon
GGAGTGAAGATATTAGATGTAAAAATACAAGATAATCAAAAATTAGTGTCGGTAAGTGTTGGGAATAAAACAGAAACCATCCAAACCGAAGTCATTGTCAATTTACTGGAGCGCGTACCTAATACAGATAATTTATTTTCGGGTACAATCGAGATTGAGACCAAAAATGGGCGAATAATAACTGATGAGTACTTAGAAACCAACATCGGTGGAATATTTGCAATTGGAGACGTTCAAAATCAAATCATGTTATCGCACGTTGCCATGTATGAGGGAACCATTGCTGCAGAAAATCTTCTGGGCAAAAGACTAAGGGTTAATTATGCGTCAGTTCCAAAAACCATCTATACTTCTCCGGAGATCGCCGCTGTGGGCATGACGGAGGAAAAAGCGATGGGCATGGGACATACAATAAAAATTGGAAAACGTACATTTGGCGTCAATGCGATGGCGAGGATCCTCGGAGAACCAGATGGGTTCATCAAGATCATCGCAGACAAAGATACAAATGAAGTATTTGGAGTCCAAGTCATCGGTCCTAGTGCATCCGAACTAATAGCAGAATGTGCACTTGGCATTGGGAAGAATTTAAAGGACTTAGCTTTAAATTTCAACCACCACCCGAGTCTTTCAGAAATAATAAATGAATGTGCATGGAACTTATACATTTCTAGTTCCTGATTATAGATTCATATATTGGATTAAGGACGTTATTTTAGACCAAGTGGCATATGATTATTATCCGAAAATTTACCCTGGTTTATCAAATGTCAATTGAATTACCATTCATACCTGATTTCACGTTTATGGAAGTAAAAGTGAGAAATCCAATCGATTTAGCAAAAGCATTGGATTTTATTCAGCAAAAGATAAAGGATCGTCAAATTTTTAGTTCTCTTGAAACCTTATTCTGGGTTGTTAGTTTATTATCTCGATTAAACAAACCAAATTTGTTGGATAAAAAATTAATCAAGGATCACCTGTTAGAGCTAAAGCATGAGAATGGCGGATATAAATTTTCAACAAGTTCTGAAGAACCTGATACCTGGTCTACATTTTATGGTATTGCTATCTTAAAAGCACTAGAACTTGACGAAATTATTGACGAAAACGATATTGAATTCATCCTAAACTCGCAAATCAGCGGTGATGGAGGATTCATCCATTGTAAATCGAAAAAATGTCACATTGGCTGTAATAGAAAGACTTCACTCAAATCGAGTTTATTTGGGATTTCCGCATTAAATCTGTTAGAAAGGATAGAAAGTGTAGAAAAAAAACGATTATTGAATCACCTGAAGAAGGATACTCAAGATAACATGGAATTAATTTATCAAATCTTGAGCTTGAATTTTTTCAATGAATTAGACCTTATAAATCTGGAAAAGAAAATTCCTATTATTGCTTCGTGTCAAATAAGAAAAACGGGGTTTGGGATAGAGAGCAAATTTCCATCAGTGGAACATACCTTTTGGGCCGGGATCTGCCTCGGGCTATTAGAACGATTTGAATCAATCAGTCATATTGGCATGATCGATTTTTTTAAGTCAATGCAACATGATAATGGGGGGTTTACGGGTCAGTACATGGGCATTAGCCGGCAGGAGCCAAACTTACAGAGTACAGCAATGAGTTTATTGGACATTCTCTATCTCTGGAACAAGCTCAGTGAAGGAATTGAGGAAGAGATTCTTCTTCGAGCCAAGGATCTAACAGATATTTATTTGCTCCCTATTGCAGAAGTATTTTCAGTATCTAATGATTTAGTAAGAGAGGTTGCAAACTGGCTTCTTTCTAATAAATGGTTGAATGGAGAGATTCTAGACAAAATGGATGTCTTACAAGCGTATTACAATCAGCAGAATCTAGTTTCGCAAGAGATAATTAATTCGATAATGAAACGAGTTAAAACATTTAAGAAACAAAAAGAGCTTGATATAACGGAATTAAGTAAGCAATTTAGTTTTTCAAATCCTCTTGAGAGGGTTAAATTAGTTATCAACGACCTCATTATCAATAGATTCATTACCGGGAATATCAAAGCACAAAAGAAACGGTACGTTCTCGAAAACTTTTCGCTTTCAAGTAATTATATTCATTTAACTAAACCCTTACCTTATGATGATATTATAGATGAGAAAAATCGTAAATTGAAAGATAAAAACAAGATAATGAGCAATGTATCTAAATTATCCAAAATTACAGGAGAAATTACAAAAAACATCACAGAATTAATTGAGCAGGAAAAAGTTTCTGAAGCTCAAAA
>JAEOTN010000232.1 GCA_016839865.1 Promethearchaeota archaeon
GGAAATTGTTGGATTAGGAGAAATTGGCCTGGATTATTATTGGATAAAGGATAAGGAAATACGAAAAGATGTAGAGAGGAAATTTATCGAACTTATCCAACTTGGCAATAAAATCAATAAACCTATCGTCATCCACTGTAGAGATGCAGAACAAAGAGTGATAGAATTAATCGAGGAATATTGCACACATGGTAAGGTGCACATGCACTGTTTCTCTGGTCCTACGTATTTAATAAAACGTGCATTGAATAATGGTTGGTATTTTAGTGTACCAACATCTGTCGTTAACCGTAAGTACCATCAGAAATTAGCAGAAACCGTTCCATTAGAACGCATGTTTCTGGAAACGGATGCACCCTGGTTATATCCAGGTAAGGGGAAAAAACAGAATGAACCTAAAAATATCTCAATTAGTGCAGTTCATATTGCAAATATAAAAAACACTACAACTGAGAGTGTAGCAGAAGTTACTACTGAAAATGCAATAGAATTCTATTCATTGCCATTATGATATTATTTTTTGCACCTTTTTTCAAATTTCATTTAGGAGCAAATTCACTCTATTATTCGAGGATGCCTACATTTTATGTGTATATTTTGGAGTGTTTAGATAAAAAACGACATAAAAGTTACTATACCGGATATACTCAAGATTTAAAGAAGCGATTCCGTCAGCATTGCGATGGTAAAGGAGCAAGATACACCAAGGGTAAAGATTTAACGATCAAATATTACGAGATGTTTACTACTAGATCAGAAGCAATGCATCGTGAATTAGATATCAAGAAATTGTCAAAAAAGCAAAAACGAGAATTAATTCTTAATAACGAGGAGAAGCAATCTGCAAGCTCCTAAAGCATTTCTCATAATTTTGTGCGGATTACCTGCATCAGGAAAATCCAAAGTAGCCAATATTTTAGATGAACAACTATGTTCTAAGGGCTACTCAAAGGTCAAAATCATTGATTTAGATGAAATTCGAGACCTAAATTACAATGAGGAATTTACTCCGGAACATGAGGAAATTGTGAGAAAAATTGCACTTGATCAAACTGGACAATATTTAGATGATAAATTCATAGTCATCGTTGATGATATTAATTATTATAACAGCATGCGACGTGATTTCAAACATTTAGCAGATGAACGGAAAGCTCCCTATATCATTATTTATATCTCAACTCCTTTGGAAATTTGTTTACAGTGGAATGAAAAAAGAGAAAATCCTTTGAATGTAAGTATAATTAAAAAAATTTCAGAGCGATTTGATATTCCTGGTTCTAAGTATGAATGGGATAAACCATTTACAGTCCTCAATCCCTTGAAAGATGGACTTTCAGAAAAAATCGCAGAAGTTACTGAACAATTAGAACGGTTTTTGCATCAAACATTCGAAAGAAAATCTATGGAACCTAAAAAAAAACCAATTGCGTCAAGAAAACAAGAAATAGATTTGATATTACGCATGTTTATTCATACTTATGCAGAAAAATTCTTCAATCCTAATAAAACTAGCCAAAAATTAACAGATAAGCCATCTTACTATCACAAAGTGTTAGAAGATATTAGTGATTCTCCATTATTTAAGAAAATCAAATTAAAATTCACTTCGAATATCGACGATCTCAACACACATCGTAACACCTATATAAAGAATAATAAAAATCTTCTACCCGCCGTAGATGAGGACAATCTCAGACATATACTTGAAGATTTTATGAAATACCTACTAAAATGAACTCTTATCGCTTTAAATCATTTTAAAATCAATACTTAAGTTTTTTTACCGCGGTTAATTGGTACAGATCAGATTATGGAAAAAGAAAAGAACACATTAATTCTTCGAGTGGAAGAAATCTCGAAAAGTTCAGCTGGTAGGTCGATCTGTCGTATAGATACCGAAAGTATGAAAGAATTAGACTTAAGTGCGGGAGATATCGTAGAAATCATTGGGAAGAAGAGTTCTCCAGCAATTGTTTTTCCAAGTTCCAAAGATCGGAGTCAGAAACTGATCCGAATTGATGGACTAATGAGACTTAACACAGGATCAACAGTCGGAGAATACGTCAAAATTCGAAAAACCAAACCACAACCCGCTCGATACGTTAAATTGAGCTACACCCAAAAAAATGTACAAATCACCAGCAATGTTCGAAATCTAGCTGCTGCAATGCAAGGTAAACCTCTGAAAGTAGGAGATATTGTTGCTGTTGTAAAGCAAAACGTTGCCAGAAAAAGAGAAAGTTTACAACCTCCATTAGAAGAATTCCAGAAAATAATGGGAGGAATTCTGCAGGCACCAAGTGTCTCTCTAGGAGAAGTCAGATTTTTAGTAAAGAAATCTATCCCTGAAGGAATTGTACAGATCACAAAAAATACTGAAATTGAGATCGCTAAAGAAGTGAGTATGTCTCCTTCTGGTACAATTATTACGTACGATGACATTGGAGGGTTATCTGATGCCCTTCAAAAAGTCAGAGAAATGATTGAGCTCCCTCTGAAACACCCTGAGTTGTTCCAGCGTGTTAATATAGATCCTCCAAAAGGTGTATTACTTTATGGACCTCCTGGAACGGGTAAAACTCTTATGGCTCGCGCAGTTTCCCAAGAAGCAAATGCACATTTCATCACCCTTAATGGTCCTGAAGTAATGTCCAAATTTTACGGTGAAAGCGAACAAAATCTCCGAAAATTATTTGATGATGCAGAAAAAAATGCACCGTCTATAATCTTCATTGATGAAATCGATTCTATTGCTCCTAAACGAGAAAATGTCACAGGTGAAGTAGAACGACGTGTTGTCGCACAGTTATTAAGTCTCCTTGATGGACTCCGTGGTCGTGGAAAGGTAATTGTAATTGGGGCAACGAATCGTGTAAATAGCATTGATCCAGCTCTTCGTCGTCCTGGAAGGTTTGACCGAGAAATAGAGCTTGGTGTTCCCGATAAGGA
>JAEOTN010000233.1 GCA_016839865.1 Promethearchaeota archaeon
ACAATGTTATCGGAAGCGTTCATAGGGTTAGCTTTTGGTGTTCCTCCGATTGCAGCAGGTTTTCTATACGAAGTGGAGCTTATTTATGTGTTTATCTTCCAAATTGCGCTTCTAACGGTATTAACTACCATTCTTCTTGTAAATCATTTCAAATATGTGAAAAAAGAGAATTTGGGAATTTTCAAGAAATAGCCTTTTTCGTCTACTTTTAACTAGCTAATAGCAAATTCAGATCAAAAACAAGAAGATAGTGATATTCATTACCAAATTGAAGATACTGTGACCTAAAATTGCCGGATATAATGATGAGCTCGATTTTTTTATCCATGCAAAGAAGAAACTAACACCCATCATTAAGAGAAACCAAACGAGTCCGGAAAGGAACTGCCAGTTATAATCTCCTGCTACAATAAAGATACCGTGATGAAGAATGTGGATGACTGCAAACGGGATTACTCCGAAGAGAATTCGCCATTTTGAATTACCTTTATCCACGTTATAGTATTGCATAACAACTCCACGAAAGAAAATTTCCTCCCCGATTGGGCTGAAAATGATTGAAGGGAGTGTGACTATTATGAACAATATTGGTGTAGAGAACTCCAATCGTTCTGTTTCTGTCATCACCTGATTGATAATTGAAATATACCAATTATCAGCTGTGGTCCCGAAATAGCCAAATCCTATAAGAAAAATTATAAACGCCATTAATACCCCACCCAGAGTGCTGATCAAGTACCACTTGGGGAGTGTCGCTTTTCTTAACCCAATTGCCTTTCTGCCGTCCTTAACCATGAAAATAAAGGGAAAAATTGCCATCAGCACGAAAGAAATGAGTATTAACATTCCAAATATGTCTTTGTTATATATCCCGAGGATTCTAAAAACAATAAAGATCCCATAAGCTATCCAAATAACAAATGTCACACTTTTTTCCGAAATAAATTTTCTCCAATGAGGTTGAGAATTTTCGGAATTTTCCATATCTATTGAGATCCCTAGAAGCTGTTATATTATTTTCATCTACTGACTGTTAGCATTTCATCGGAAATTACGTGATTTTTACCCAAGCCCAAAGTTCCTTGGAAATATCAAATTCCAATTTGCGATATAATTCTATCGCATTAGATAAAATAACACCTGTATCTGCCAAAGCTTTTGTAAATCCATTAGATTTCATATTTTGAAGTATTTCAAGGAGCAATTGGGAACCAATTCCTTTTCTTTGATATTGTTTTTTTATGCCTGGAATTCCAATTAACCCATATTGACTAAACTCCATGCATCCAACGACTTCCCCTTGATACTCCGCAACCAACGTTTTTACAGCCCAGTTTTCTTCAAGCCAGAAGTTTCCAATTTCACTTTCACTGGCATTCTCGAGCATATCGGGACGACAATCAATGAAAATTTGCCGGATGTCCTTCAAATCCTTAAGTTGGAACTCACGGACGTGGATCTCATTATTTGGGTTTTGATGTAGAGGTATCTCTTCCAATAAGTTAAATTCAGCAAGAATCGAATCATGCACAAATGGTTTACTAGTGGAAAAAGGAGAATAATAAAAAACTCGTTCGTGAACAAAGCCTAATTCGTGTAATATGTTGTGTATTTTTTGATTATGGTTATATGTATAAATTACAACGACATCAATGTTCTGGCTTTTAGAAAAATCCAACACGTATCGTAAGAGCTTTAATGCTACTCCTTTCCGTCTCTTTTCAGGGATTACTGCAATTCTGCTCTGCCCTCTTCCTTCTGCAGTTTCTATTATCTCAATACAAAAAATATCATTTATATCCCCTTTTAATCTCTCAATCCGATAATGTAGAAATCCTATGAGAGATTTATTTTCAAATGCACCTAATATGCGATTATTTTCATTTTTTAGCCATTTCTTCACATCATTAGGTGTAATTGATTGATACCCATATAGAATACCATAGAGATTAATCCAGTCTAAAAAAGACTGGTTGTGAATTGTGCAAATGTCATTCGCTTGGGCTACACCGCAGTGTCGAATATCAATATTCAAGGGAAACACGTGTTATTTAAGAGTTTTTTATTCAAATTGGTAGTGCTTTTTTATTTGTTTTTTTACTGTCCAATAACACTTACCAGTTTCTGGATACACTGTGACGAGGTCTCCAGGTCCGAAACTAATTTTATCCCCATCGGAATCAATTTCTGCTTCTCCCTCAAGCACAAAGAACGTTTCCCCTCCCGTATATTCCCAATCGAAACCAGGAGGCGCGGGACTATTCCATGTTGGCCAGGATTTCATTTTCGCAATTTCTTCTTCAGTAGGTTTGCGTTTTTCGAATTTTACCATAAAATCACCTTGTGTGTCATATATTTCTATCTAGCTCTAAAAATATCTGTATTGAGGAAATGAACTAAAAAAATAAGAAAATAAAAAATTGTTGAAATTAGGTGGAAAATCTAATCAATTTCTCGATCGTTGAATTCGAAGTAAGCTTCAATCCATGATCGTGGTTTGGTCGCTAACTTAAGAGGTCCCTTAACGGTTAGATCTCCTTTAAAGAATTCGGCATCGGTGTTGGGGTTGCCGTATGCGATCTTTTCGCCGCAAGCGGGGGTCATCTCCATATAAACTGTCTGTTTGGCGCCCTCAGCCATTGCTGTGTCAAAATCTCCTTCCCAGAGACCAATTTTACTATCATCTACTCCTTTCATTATCATACAACATTTCTGATCAGGAGTACCGCGGATTTCGATGAAATATGCTAAAGATTCATATTCCTCTACATCATCAGCGATAATTTCGGCCAATTCTTGTTTGTCTTCATCATCAGAAGCTGCGGATAATTTGACAGCTTCAGTGAAACCTAAATAGAAAAGAACGGTGTCGGTTGCTCCGTTTACTGATTTGGCATCATATTTCGCCAAATATTCTGCATTCTTACCTTTAATATCATCTTCGGTAAACCATTTTGTTACTGGCATAATATTTTCACTTTATTTTTTTAAAATAAGGATTAATTTCCGATATTACAATCCTAAGGATCAGATCACTCTTTTATCCCAGATTTTTTAAAGATTTAGTTAATGGTTTTTAGAAAAAGTAGAGAATTCTAAGAAAATAAAGAACCATTAAATATTGGTTGATTTCTTGAATATGGCAAATGGATTTTCACCTTTTTTTCCTCTGATCCGCTGGGAGATTGCAGTATATATTTTGAAATTATGTTTGTAAACTTCTACCGATTTGGGATCAGGTTGAATTCGTCCATCCTCATCAAATTGAATAAACGACTTTGCGATTTCTTCAATAGTTTTATCACTGAAAAATGTCCACGCTGCATGAAGTGCCGCACCCAAAGCTGCTCCTTCACCCAAAACTTGAACAACTTCACAATTGAATATATTTGCTATCGTTTCTCTCCACACACGAGATTTTGATAGTCCGCCTGTGAGGTAAAGTAAAGTAGGTTTTATCGGTAATTTCAAAAAACCGCTATATAGATTCATCACGTGACCTTCTAACACAGCACGGCACAATATTTCTTTATTAAAATCCTCAAGACTGAAACCAAAGTAGATTGGAACTGCATTTGGGACATCAGGAGTCCTTTCTCCTTCAAACCAAGGTATTATCACTTTCCCATTATTTCCTATTGGAGTATGTTGTACTATATCTTCAAATTCCTCATGAGAAATGGTGTAATTCTTCAAAATTGACTCATAACCATTAGCCAAATTAGAAATACATAATAAGGGTAGAAAGTTTCCCAATGCATCGCAAAACAGTGCAATTTCACCGGTCTTATCAATGAATGGTTTATCTAGAATTGTATATGCAGTTCCCGAAGTCCCTAGAGAAACTGTAACAACACCTTTCTTATAATTGCCAGTGCCTATCGCACCCATCATGTTATCGCCTGATCCTGATGCAATTAAGCATTTCTCTGAGAATCCATATTTTTCTGCGAAATTCTTTCCAATTCTACCTAGTGACTCACGAGAATCCTTGACCGGAGGAAGTTTATTGATTAAATCTGGAGCAATAGCCTCAATTAGTTCTCGCACCCATTTTTTTGAAACGGGATCCCATAGTGCTGTGCCAGATGCATCTCCTGGTTCCATTGCTGCAATCCCTCCATCTTTCCCACCAGTTAACCACCAGTTTATGTAATTATGTACTAGAAATACTGTTTTTGTATTTGTATAATTTTCAGTCTCATTGCGAACCATATGAAGTATTTTGGGTGCCGTATATCCTGTCCTTTGAGTGTTTCCAATTAATTTTATCATGAGATCCGCGCCACCGATTTTCTCTGTTAAAATTTCGCATTCTTCCATCGTTGAGAAATCATTCCACAATTTTGAGTATGATCTTGATAGTTCTCCATCCTTCCCGATTGTGACTAATCCATGCTGTTGACCTGATGCGGAAATTGCTTTGATTTGTGAAATATAGTTTGGGTGAGAATTCTCTAAGTGGGTAAAAAGTGCGTCAATTGCTGCAATCCACATATTAGGATCAGATTCAGATACCCCAAATTCTGTAGTTTTCCGAGTTCCATTCTCAGTTTCGAATGTGGGAAGATCCTTATCATAATTAATACTGTCAGAATAAATAATAGTTGAATTATCTGTATCTATCACTATAATTTTTGTAGATTGTGTAGATACATCCAATCCAGCAAATAGATTTTTACTTTCCATTTTGGATTTCAATCTAATTTTGTGTTTAAGAATAGAAATAAGTTAGTAGAGATGATTCATAAGAATTTTCTCTAACGATCCACGATTCTTATCGGGATTTAGATAGGCGTCCACAATTTCATCATGCGGGAGTTTATCCAAATTACGACATATCTTATTTATAATTTCCACATTGATTTCGATCGCAGTAGTGACAGGCATATGTTCTGGATTAATATCGATTCCGATGTATTCTTGATAGCCCATCATCTTTAAGGCATAAAACATGGCATAAGCTTGCTGAATATCAACAACTCCTACATTCAAGTCTTGATCGTAATTTCCAAGAGGTTGGCTATTTGCATGAACATGTGCAAGTCTCCCGTGCATTCCGACTAATGCATAAGCAGCTCCTGCCGATTCATAACCCATGCGAACGTGACCAAATTCTGGATTTAAACCAAAAATTGCATGACCGTCTTCCAAAAGTTTCTGATTTTCGGGATTTTTCAGTTTAGCTTCAATTCTCTGGCCAGCAAGTATCCCTTCCGCTGTTGTTCGGAAAATATTGTTGATTGCAGGTTCATACGGCTTCGGTTCAAGTGCCACACGAATTCCAGGAACTGCATCAATAATTTCAGCCATACATTCATCATAATATTTCCACATCCATGGATATATTGTTCCGATATCATAGGTATAACCATCCATTCCAGGCCATGTAATGACATTTGGAACTCCTATTTCTTCTGCTAATCTCATAGCGTCTATCGCAATATCTCGAGCATGGTTTCTGACATCTGGATTCGGGCTGGACATCGCCCCAAACTCAAATTTTTTATCATAAAAATGAGCAAAAGGAATTCCAACTACCTTGATCCCTTTTTCTTTTTCCAGTGATTTATACAAATCAACGTTATCCTCATTAATTTCATTAGGATAATGGGCTTCTATACCTTGGATTCCTTTCATTTCTGCTGCAATATTTAACCTTTCTTCTATAGAAAGTTCAGGAACATATCGCTCATGGAACCTACCACCACCAGGTGCGAAGTACCAAATCCCTACAGACAATTTTGGTTCAATAGTAAACTCTCTGAGATGTTTTATCATCTCTTCAGGATTTCGTTCTTGCTTCTGGTAGCGAATATCACG